>VFZK01000172.1 GCA_016871215.1 Acidimicrobiia bacterium
AATAATACCCAAAAGTCAAGACAACTAACGCTCTATACATGACTACCAAAGCAGTGCCTGAAACCCTCCTTCTGCTTGAAAATCCAATCACTTTACTTCAAACTCAACGAGGAAGATCCGTCTGAGCAGTCACAGGCGCTATCGGGTGAAGTGCTTTCACGGCAGACCGAAGCTGCTTTCGAATGGCTCAAGAACGGTACACTGCAGGCAGAACTGCCCATGCGGTTTGGCCCGTACACCACGCGAACGAAGATCCGATTCTTTCAGGAGAAGCACGACGGCCGCGACGGACATTCTCGTCGGCCGCTCACCATCAACGTCTATCTGGACTTGCCAGCCACCGGGAAACTTGAGGCCTGGGCGCAGTGGGAAGGCTCGCGGATTCAAGCCACACTCTATGTGCGCGATGCGGCCACACGTGAAATGTTCGAGACGCGTTTAGACGAGTTGACGGCAAGCTTGCGGGAAGCCGGTTTTTCGACAGCCGCCTTGGACGTGAAGGTCAATCCCACCCGGCTGTACCGAATCCAGGAAACTACCGAGCCAACACCTCCCATGGAAGGTTCGCTACTCAGCCTAAGAGTGTGATTCAAAATGACTGACGATCGCCGGTCCAAAGCCGCCGCTTTGCGATATGAGAAGGGCAAGGACCCAGCCCCGCGGGTCGTTGCAAAAGGACAAGGACACATCGCGGAAAGACTCTTGCAGTTGGCTAAAGACCACAGTATTCCCGTACACGAAGACCCGGCCCTGGTCGAAATTCTCTCGAAGATGGATTTGGAAGATTACGTTCCCGCCGAGTGCTACCGCGTCGTGGCCGAGATTCTGGCCTGGATCTACAAGGCTCAACTAGCAGCCACTGAAAAATGAGGTTGAGGATGGAAGCGATCGGGTACCCGTGTCGTGCTCGAGTTATAGTTAGTTTCTGTCGCGAAACTCGCAAGGCCAGACCAGCGGAGCCTTTCTGCCGTGGAACAGCGCCGAAAGATTGGATGGATTTCCCGGTTCCACGCACATTCCCCGCCGCCTCCTTCGGGACTAAGGCCGGCTTGTCAGCCGGGCCTAGTTCCCGACGCGTACGATGTCGTCATTCCCGCGGAAGCGGGAATCCAGGGTTCCTGCCGGTGCGGGTACTCAAGGGATAGTTTCAACTCTCCCTGGGCTCCCGCTTTCGCGGGAGCGACGGCTGCAGGGACTGGAAGCCCCTGCACGTGGCCATAGGCATTTTGCCATGCTGGCCCCTCCAGGACTGAAACCCTTACGCCGAGCGTCTTTCGGAGTCTCACGACAGAAACCAGGTAGCAATCTAGCGATCATCAGCGTTGGCAGCGTGATGCTAGACTAGCGGTGTTCCGCCTGATCGGGAAATTTGTCGTCTGAAATCGAGCCCTCGACCTTCCTCACTATAACCAGCTGGTTCAACCCGAACAGAAACCTCTCGTAGTGTTCGAACGAGAATCCCTCGGCTCTGAACAAGCGCTCCAAATTCTGCCGGTCGTAGAACACCTCATGTTCCTCGGCTGCCTCGCGATGCGTCAGTCCCAGGCGGCTTCCCCATCCATGAAGTCTACCGCCCAAAGGGGTCGGAGTTGTCAGGACCACACGCCCGCTGGCCTTCAGCAGCCGCCGCGTCTCGCGCAAGGCGTCCGCTGGCGATTTCAGATGCTCAAGAACAGCCGCCATCACCACGCTGTCGAATGAATCCGGTGGCAACGCAATCGCGCCGTCGGAGATGTCGCCCAACAGGAACTTGGCTTCGATCGTTCTGGCAGCTAGGCACGCTTGCAGCCTGGGCATCCGTTCCACGCTCCGATCAAGCAGCGTGACCGACTGGACGCGCGCTGGAAGATAATCCAGCAGCTCGCCGTAACCGCAGCCCAGGTCCAGTACCTTGCCACTGAGATGCCTGGCCACCCGGACAAGCCGGGCTCGCGTCAGAAATCGGGAGAGCAGGGGCATGACGCAGTATCGCTGGTGAGCACAGCTTTCAGAAAAGGTACTTCACGCCGAACTGAATCTGCCGGGCCGGTTCGGCAGCCAGCACCCTTCCGAACGTTGCAGGATTGTCGATGAAGCTTTCGGGCAGTTTGAAGTTCGGGTGATTGAACGCATTGAACAGCTCGACTCGCAACTGCAGCCGATGTTCTCCGCGCAACCGGACATGTCTCATGCAAGCGAGATCCAGATTGGCTAATCCAGGCCCAGTCAAGATGTTTCTGCCAGCGTTTCCAAAACTGTAGCGCGGTGGAAGAGCAAACGCTGTGGTATCGAAGAATCTCTCGGCGGAGGGACGATCCAGTCTTGGCTCACCAACCACGTTCGGCCGGTCGTGAGCGAAGAACCCTCCGACGTTGCCTGTGTTGCTGTTATCCGTCGCTAATCTGGGGGTGAAAGGGCGTCCCGCCTGCAGGGAAAGAATCCCGCTGATCTGCCAGCTTCTGGCAACCGCCGCTACGAGTCCAGGTGACGCAACTCCGCTTCCATGGCGGCCGAAAGGCAGTTCATAAACGAAGCTGCCGGAAAATCGCTGCCTCAAATCAAAGTTCGAGCGCCCCCGCTCAGCGGCAATGTTCGCACTGTTCTGGGGTGTGTTGTCGTCTCCCTTGCTTTCGAGGAAGGAGGAACTGTTGTCGAGAGATTTCGAGAAGGTATACGCGCCAATCAGAGACAGTCCTTTCGAGTATCGCTTCTCAAGGCGAGCCTGCAGCGCGTGGTAGATCGAAGAAGCGTCCGACGAAACCATCAGGATGTCACTGAAGCCAGGAATCGGACGGCGGCTGTTAACGTCGCCAGCCCCTGGCGCTGGCTGGTTGAGGTTGCGCTTCATGACCAGGCGCGTCCCTTTTGAGCCAGCATAATTCAATTCAGCGAACCAGTCCGGCTTGATCGCCTGTTGCAGTCCCAAGCTCCATTGTTGCGAATAACCCGTGCGATAGTGCCGGTCGAGCGTTACAGGGCTGGGCAGCGGGGAAATTCCCCGACCCAACGGAAACGGGTCGTTCAGCGTCAGGAAGTTCGGCGGACGCGTGAAAAAGAGATTCAGCTGAAAGTAAGGCGGATTGAAATAGAGCGTCTCGTTCTCGATCAAGGTGCCGCTGTCGTAGTAAACGCCATACCCGGAACGGAGCAGGAACTTGCCTGATCCACTGGCATCCCAACTGAAGCCGATGCGCGGCGCAATGTTGTTGCGATCGGGATCCACGCCGGCGCGCGGCACTCCGTCTTTGCCAACCGGGGCCAGCCGCCGCGCCGCCACGTCGAAACTGACGAGGCGATCGCGAGCATCAACCGGCGGCGTATTGAATTCGTATCGAGCTCCCAGGTTCACTGTCAGACGGGAATGAACCTTCCAGTCGTCCTGGAAGAAGCCATTGTAAGCCCGGGTGCGCAGCGCCTGTGGATTGTCGTTCACGGCACTAATCGAGAGCGCGGGAAATCCCAGTAGTAGGTCGCCTAAGGCATCGCCTGTGAAAACTGGTTGAAAGTTCAATTGGCCACGTGCGAAGAGGTCGTTGTAACCATTCTCCTGATAATGACGAATCTCGCCTCCGAATTTCACAAAGTGCCGGCCATGCTGATGGCTGACGCTATTGGAAAAATGAAACGTCCCCGTGCGACGGACGATGGGGATGTTTGCGTCATCTCCGAGCCGCTCGTAGCCGGCCAAGACGACGCTGGGAAATCCGAAGTTCTTCGGGCTGAGATTCAGCCCGGTAATACCCAGAGTCTTGAGCACGTCTTGACCCACGTTCTCCTGAAACACCTCGCGCCTCAGGCGATTGAAGCCGAAACGAAAGTCGTTCAGCGTATGTCCTGAAAACACGTGGGTGTCGCCCAAAGCCAGGTTCTGTCCCCGATCGCGCACGCGAATTCCGAACCCGGGCAGGTTCGGTCCCTTCTGAGCGTAGGGCAGAGAGTCGAATTCATCGATGAAGCTGTAACGCGCAAAGGCTTTGTTGTTCGATGAGAACCGATGGTCGGCTTTGCCGTTGGCTTGGGCCATGCGCTCCCGAGCCACGGGTGATGCGGCGAAGTTTTGCCCTGGCAATGCCCGGTTAGGATTGGGATAGAGTTCAGCCAAAGCCGCTCCTACGGGATGAATCATCTCAGATGGAATTCGGTTCCCCGGAAATGGCTGCCCTGTGAACGGATTTCGCAAGGTGATTCCGGTGCCGCTGAAATTGCCCCGCTTCTGCTGCACGGTTGGCACGCTGCTGGTGCGGGTCTCGGCCCGGCGCGTTGGAGCTGCTTCGAAGTTCAGAAAATAGAATGTTTGCGAAGCGGCAATCGCCCCCCCCAAGCTCGCACCGAACTGGTTCCTCTGGTACTGAGGAATCTTGCGATCGGGCAGGTCAAAGTAGTTCTTGGCATCCAGACTGGAGTTGCGCAGAAACTCGAACAGCCCGCCGTGGACGGTGTTCGATCCCGACTTCAGGGCGACGTTGACTTGAGATCCTCCGCTGCGACCGTATTCTGCATCGTAGGTACTGCCTTGAATTCGGAACTCTTCAATGGCGTCTACCGAGGGATTCACGACCAGCCGATTCAGAAACAGATCGTTGTTGTCGACCCCATCCAGCAGAAAGTTGTTAGCCGCCTCGCGGGCACCGTTCACATTGATGCCGCTGTTGGACTGGGTCGACAGACGCGACTCCGGTGCTGGTGGAGCCGCGCCCGGGCCCAGTAGCGCAAGTTGCAAGAACTCCCGCTGGTTTAGCGGCAATTGAGTGATCGTCCGGTGGTCGATTGCCTGGCTGAGGGCACTGCTGTCGCTCTGCAGCAAGCTGGTTTCTCCCTGCACCACCAGGGATTGCTGCAGTGCGCCCACTTGCAACACCAAGTTCAACCGCGTCTTGTCGCCGACGCCAAGCCGAACGCCGGTCAGAGCGGTCTGCTTAAACCCTGCCAAAGCGGCGGTCACCATGTAACGACCCGCCGGAAGCGCGGGGACAACGAACGCGCCGTTTCGACCGGACGTCGTGCCGCGCACGCTCCCGGTGCCCTCTTCCACGACTCGAATTTCTGCAGCCTGCAACGCAGCGCCACTTTCGTCACGCACGTTGCCAAACAGCGTGCTGGTATGCGTTTGAGCGGATACGCTCAAGCGACAAACACCGAGAAAAAACAGCGTTGCAATGGAGATCCGAAGGTTCATGTCCGCATCGAACCGTTTCTGCTGCTGACCGCTTCTCTGCTAACCCGCCGGGCGATTGCAGCATACTCCGGCCTGGCCGAGAAGTCCCATTCTTGGCGCTCGGGAAGCCATCAGGACGATCAGAATGGCCTGGGCGGCCCTTACGAGATTTCGAGCGCCACTTTCCGATTCTCCCCAAGCCATGTAATCTATGTCAGCCCAGAATGCGGTGTGGAAACCGCGGACGACCCGAACGGGTTGATCGATCCACGCTTTCAATCCTGCAGGCTATGACCGTAGGATTTCGATCGTTGCTTTTCACTTTATTCATTCCTGGCAGCGCCACTGTCTGGATTCCTTGGCTGATCCTCGCCCAGCAAGCACCTGGAGTTGTTTCTGTACCTTATCGGCTTGCTGGCGGACTCTTGATCGCCGCCAGTGGGGTGCTCTATTTCAGTTGTTTGTGGAACTTCACTTCCATCGGGCGCGGAACGCCAGCGGTGTGGGATCCACCGGTGGTTTTCGTTTCCAGAGGCCCCTATCGTTTCGTCAGAAATCCGATGTATCTGGCCATCGCTGGCGTCCTGGCTGGCGAGGCGCTTTGTTTTGGTTCCTCGACGCTCGGTTGGATGGCAGCGGTCTTCGCAGCCGGGTCTCATCTATTTGTCGTGTTGTATGAGGAGCCAGCACTGAAACGAAAGTTTGGCGCTTCGTATGAACGCTATTGCTCGGAGGTTTCCCGCTGGCTGCCGCGTTGGCCTCATCGATAGTCGAGGCGTACGACGCCCCACTGGAAGCAGGTTAAGAGCGTGTTTAGAAAGGCCTGGTTCAAGGAGTCAGCTACGCTTGTAGTCCCGGCTTCAGCCGGAATCACAGCATTTCCTTCCGCCTAAAGGCGGGACTACGAACCAAAGGGCGCCTTTTTAAACACTCTCTAAGAGGACTAGGTTCTGAGATGAAGATCCTCTATCTCACGGCAGGCGCTGCCGGAATGTATTGCGGAAGCTGCTTCCTGGACAACGCGCTGGCCGCCGAGCTGATGTCCCGCGGCCACGACGTCATCCTGGTGCCGCTCTACACACCAACATTGACTGACGAACGGAACGTCAGCCAGCCGCGTGTGTTCTTCGGAGGAATCAGCGTCTACCTCGAGCAACACCTTCCTTTCTTTCGCAAGACACCCTGGTTCATCGACCGCTTTTGGGACTCGGCCAGAGTGATTCGGTTGTTCTCTGGCCGCGGCATTTCGCCTAACCCGGAAAACCTGGGAGCACTGACAGTGTCGATGCTCAAAGGCAGGAACGGGCATCAGCGCAAGGAACTCGACAAACTGTTGCATTGGCTCAAGTCCGAGGGCGCCCCAGAAATTGTGCACTTTCAAAATTCGCTGCTGATCGGGCTGGTTCCACCCATCAAAGAGCTGTTAGACCGGCCGGTCTGTGTCACGCTTCAGGGAGAAGATTATTTCCTGGAGCGGCTCGCGGAACGTTATCGCCACGATGCGCTCGAACTCATGCGGGCGGGCGTTTCGTCGGTCGACGCTTTTGTGGTCTATAGTGACTTCTATGCCGCCCGCATGGCCAATCTCTTGAACATTCCCGATCGAAAGATGTTTGTGTCACCGATGGGCATTAACCTCACCGGCTTGCAGCCGGCCGCCGTGCGAAACCATGGGGTTCGCAGGATCGGCTACCTGGCTCGAGTTGCCCCAGAGAAAGGACTGCATCTCTTGTGCGAAGCCTACCGCATTCTGCGCCAGCACCACCATCTGCCACTCATGCGGTTGGAAGTAGCCGGATATCTGGCAAGAGAGCACCAAAGCTACCTGGCCCAGATTCAGCGGGACATGAAATCCTGGGGATTGGCGCCCGAGTTTCACTATCACGGCGTGCTGGACCGGGGCGAAAAAATCCGGTTCTTGCAGCAACTGGATGTGTTTTCCGTTCCAGTGGTGTTTGAAGATCCGAAGGGGTTGCCGGTTTTGGAAGCCATGGCCTGCGGCGTGCCGGTGGTCCAGCCAAAGCTGGGCGGATTCCCGGAAATCCTGGCTACGACCTCAGGGGGCCTGCTGTTCCATCCGGGAAGTGCCGCAGACCTGGCCCAAGGCATACGATCTGTTCTGATGGACGGGGATCTGGCGAGCAGTTTGCAAAGCAACGCGGTGGAAGGAGTGCAGAGGCACTACGGCGCAGCCAAAATGGCTGAACGGACGATGGCGTTGTACGAAGGCCTTCGCAGCGGCCGAGCCATGCAAACGAGCGGCGTGGGACTTGCCAGTCCTCGCGATTCCCAGGGACCACCCCGATAAGACGCCGAAAGGAGAACCCGGACTTTGTTGGCCGTCAGAGGGCTTTACAAAGACTATAAGACCCCACAGGGTGATGTCCCCGTTCTCGCCGGGATCGACCTGACCCTGCGACGAGGCGATGCCGTGTCGATTATGGGCCCGTCGGGCAGCGGCAAAAGCACGCTGCTCTACATTCTAGGCGCGCTGGAACCACCCACATCAGGCAGCGTCGAGCTGGATGGCCAAAACCCGTTCGCGCTCTCTCCAGACGCAGCGGCCACTTTTCGGAACCAAAAGGTAGGGTTCGTCTTTCAGGATCACTGCCTGCTACCGCAATGTACCGTTCTGGAAAACGTGCTGATTCCAGCAGTTGTTGCGCGATCGCGCGACGGATTCGAAGAGCGTGCCAGGCTGCTGCTCGAGCAGGTTGGACTCAGTCATCGGCTCGATCACCGTCCAGACGCGCTCTCAGGCGGTGAAAAGCAGCGCGTGGCGCTGGCTCGCGCTTTGATCCGCAAGCCAACGATGCTGCTGTGCGACGAGCCGACCGGAAACCTCGATCACCGCTCGGCCGCCGTTGTGGCGTCCCTTCTGCTCGATCTGCACCGGGATCAGCAAACGATTCTCATTGTGGTGACCCACAATGCTGAACTCGCTTCGCGCTTCCCCGCACGATTCGAAATGGCGGAGCAACAGCTCAAACCGGTCGAGCCACATCGCACCTGACAGCCCGCGAGTCTCTGTCGTGAAACTCGCAAAGCCAGACTTGGCCCGGCCAAAGGAACTTGTTTCCGCGCAGCCACACGCCGACTCTGAAGAGTCTGTGGGCGTTTAGAGCCCGAAGCCCTTCAGGAGGACCCAGCGATGCCATTCGTTTCAGTGACGCGACTGCGTTTGCGATTGGTGCGATATCTGATTCCGTTCTTGGCACACACTGTCTTGTCTTCGCTGCAGGCGCGGCGTTCGACGGGCAACCTCGGACTGAAGCTGCTACGCGACGCCAATCGAACGTTCTGGACGTTGAGTATCTGGCAGCGCGAAGAAGACATGCGCAGTTTCATGATGTCGGGAGCCCACCGGCGCGCCATGCCGAAGCTGCTGAACTGGTGCGACGAGGCATCTGTGGCTCATTGGAGCCAGGAATCCTCCCGGCTGCCCGCTTGGGATCAGGCGCATCGCAACTTGGTCGAGCGCGGACGGCCTTCTAAAGTCCGATTCCCTTCCAGCAGCCATCGGGAGTTTCAAATTCCCAAGCCTCACTTCTGACGACGCAAGCGAAGACACTGCAGCTTGCCTCGCCCGCCGACCCGACGCTTCCAGACTTCACTTGTCACGACGATCTGGCTCCTGTGCGACGCCTCGGACTGGCGACGGTAATACGCATTTTGAGACCGTAAGACCCAGAGGGGCTTCCGGTGGATTGGAGGGCATCCATTGCTGGAACTGGAACGGGCATGAACGCGCCAGGACATCACAGACGGACGACAATATTACTTTGTTAAGTCTCTTCGGGTGGCGCATACATCGTGCCTTTTGCGATGTATGCGTACCGTACGCACACATGACAAAGTGCGCCATGTGTGCGCCACCCAAAGTATCGGGACAAGACTTAACATAGCTAGAAGGGCAGGCTCACAGCCCGTGAAGGCTGGCCCGTGTCGACGAAAGGTGCGGCGCCGGTCAAACCAGAGCTTGCGGAGGCATCCCAGCAGACTTGGTTTCGCCCATTCCGCTTGGCCGCGTAAAGGTTCCGATCGGCTTCTTCGAGCAGGCGGACCTGAATCTGCTCGACAGTGGCGCCAGGGTCGCTGCGAACCTGGGCCAAGCCTGCGCTGATGGTCACCGCCAAGCCTTCGACGTGGATCGTCTGCGGCACCCTTTCACGGAAACGGTCCATGATCACTGCAGCAACACCCAGTTCCATGTTGGGGAAGACCGCGAGAAACTCTTCACCACCCCAGCGGGCCACGGCGGTCCCCTTGCGGACGTTGGTTCTCAGGAGAAACCCGAGCTTGCGCAACACCGTGTCGCCAGCCGGATGGCCATAGGTGTCGTTGATGCGCTTGAAGTGGTCTACGTCGAGGATCGCCAGGCTGAGCGGGTAATGCAGGCGCTGGGCGTTCGAAATCTCGACCCCCAGACGTTCCTTGAGAAAATGACGGTTGTTGAGCCCAGTCAGGCTGTCTTTGAATGCCAAGGCTTGCAGCTCGGTGAAGGAACGAAGAGTTTCCAAAGCGGTCGCCAAATGGCCGCAAGCCACGGAGAAGAGCGTCAGGTCACTCTCATTCCATCGATAGTAGGGAACGCACTGCTGGATTACCAGCCATCCAAGCGAGGTGGATCGATAGATGAGCGGGTAGGCCATCAGCGCATGAACCTGGCTCTTCGCCAGATGTTCGCGAAAGCGGACTAATCCAGGATCGCTCTGTGCGGCGGAGCTAACGGTGGGGCTGTCGAAGCTGGGGTTTTCTTGCACCCAGGTTTGCAGCATCTCCAGGGTCGCTTGACTCAAACAGGGCTCGACGCCATTGGCACAGTATTCCACATCGTCCAGTCCTTGCCGTGCGTCATCCGACGATATCACAGGGCGAACGCATCTAAAGAGGGCTGGACAAATCTGCATCCATATGCTATGACGACAAGGGGAAATAGCTCCAATGCGATCTCCGGAGCCCTTGTTCATGTCCCCACTCAAGCCCACCGCCAGCAGTTCTGGCAATCTCATGGGAGGGTTGCTCGACCAGCTGAAGCAAGTTAAGGATCCCCGCGTCGATCCTACCAAGCGCCATCTGCTGTCCGATATTCTGGCCATCGCCATCTGTGCGGTGATTTGCGGAGCCGATGAATGGACCGAAATGGAAGCCTTTGGGAAAGCCAAACAGCCTTGGTT
>VFZK01000173.1 GCA_016871215.1 Acidimicrobiia bacterium
GAGCCAGCAGCTGCTGGCTCTGTCGGCATCCCGGCCCCTGAGTCGGCGCTCGGGTTGCGTCTCCGCAGAGCCCTATCCTCCGCTCAGGTTCGTTCAGTCTAGCAACGATGACTCTCTAATTAAAGAAAGGTCGCTTACACAAAACTCTTGACGCAGCCTCGCCAGTCGGTGGAGGCCCCGTGATGGCGCCGTCTTCAACGGAGAAATAGGTCATGTCAGGCGCCTTCCAACCTTCCAGGTTCTTTCCGTTGAAGATGGCCTTCCACGAGCGGTCGGCAGCACCCAATCCTGTTCAGTCGGCCATCATCAGAGTGGCGGAGATCCATAGCCACAGCAAGCCGCATTGATGTTGCGTCAGCCTTCGCCTTTGCGCAGGCAGTCCAGGTACTGGGCGCATGGCTGGAGAACTTGTCAATTCGGACCTTCTTTCCCGCCGAACCTCGGCTGGTTCCGCCTCGCTAATGTGGTTTAGGTGGAATGTATCCTGGTGGGAGTGTGGAACCTGGCCCGAAGAAGTACTCTTCTACCTGCCTTTCGAAAATCCGGTTCGCTTCTTCCGTGCCTAGTGCGAGCCGATACTCATTCATGACCATCTTGAAATACTCTTTGAACATACGCCAGCCTTCCTTCGACACGTTCTCGTAGATCCGCTGCCCCAGCGCATCGTTAAAGGGTGGCTTGTCAAGCCCAGGAAGTTCTTTCTGCAGCTTGACACATTTCACCATACGTTCCGCCATTCAAACCTCCTAACGCAGCTCGAAGCCTTCTTAGCTGGCAGTATACCAACCGGCACCGCTCCGAACAACCGACTGGACACCTTTCCGGGGCCACGCCCTCACGGAAGGTTCGTTCGCGGCGGGTCTATTTCCGCTTGGATTCGGTTGTGATCTTTGGGTCGGTCTTCTTGCGGGGTGCTTCGACTTTTTTGGAAACGGACTTGGAAGCGGTTTGTGCTCTAGTGTCGGGCGGGGCCTTGGCCGCTCTCTTGGGCGCTGTGGTCTTCGCCGCGGACTTGCCAGCCGGCGCGGATGATGTCTTGGCCACAGGTGCTCTTTCCGTGGGCTTAGAAAACTTTCTCGGTTTCACGTCTGCTTGTTCCGTGGTCGCCGGGGAAGGTGCGGGAGGCTGTTCGGTCACTTTCGTCGAAGGCTGTTGCGTCGAATCCGGTAAGAGTACTACAACGGGCGGGTGCGGCCCAGGCTCGACGGGTGGAGCAGTTGCTGGCACTATTCCAGCGTTGCGATTTTGGTAGACAGTGCAAGGTCCGCATGCTTTTTCGTTCCAGTCCCGCTTCATTTCGGGATGGTCGCAGACGAGCTTGTTTGTGTGCTGCTCACGCTGGCCGAAAATCGTTGCGGACGGAACCCTCTCTTTCGAGTAGGTACAAGTCCGCAGTTTCTTGATCGCTGGTTTCATTTCAATTGTTGAGATCTCGGTACTGGCGCGGTCTATTGAGAATGAATCACGTGGCTTAGGAGAGCACCTGCGGCTACGCGGTGTTGGTTCCGGTGGCAGCTTCGATCACGGAGCCCAGGCTTCGGAACCGCTGGTAGCGGCCCTCGAGCAACTTGCGAATTGGCAGGCCTTTCAGTGCCGCCAAAGATCTCTTCAAGCACTCGTCAAGCTGGGCAGCGGCTGCCTTGGGGGCGGCGTGTGCGCCGCCACCGGGTTCGGGCACCACCTCGTCGATGATCTGGAATCCTCTCAGATCCATCGCCGTCAGCTTAAGCGCCGTGGCCGCTTCTTCTACCTGGGATTGATCCTTCCAGAGAATCGCGGCGCAACCTTCGGGTGAAATCACTGAGTAGTAGGCATGCTCCAACATCAAGACGCGATCTCCCACCCCGATTCCTAACGCGCCGCCGCTGCCGCCCTCGCCCGTAATGGTCACGATGATAGGCACCTGCAGCCGGGCCATCTCGCGTAGGTTGCACGCGATGGCCTCCGCCTGGCCCCGTTCTTCAGCCCCAATTCCAGGATAGGCCCCCGTCGTGTCGATCAGCGTAAAGATGGGCCGCGAGAATTTCTCGGCCAGCTTCATGAGACGCAACGCCTTCCGATACCCTTCCGGTTTCGGCATGCCAAAGTTGCGTTGCAGCTTCTGCTTGGTGTCTTTTCCCTTGTGCGTTCCAATCACCACGCACGGCTCGCCGTGAAAGCGGGCCATGCCGCCGACCATTGCAGGATCGTCTTCGAAACGCCGGTCGCCGTGGAGTTCGGTGAAATCTTCGAAGATCAAGTCGATGAAGTCAGGCACAACGGGCCGCTGAGAGTGGCGGGCCAACTGGACTCGCTGCCACGGTGTCAGCTTGGAATAGATCTCCTTCCGCAGCCGCTCCAGGCGGCGCCTCATCCGTTCAAGCTCGCCAGCGGTGTTGTCGTTCGGAACCAGCTTGGAGAGTTCCTCGATCTGGCGTTCCAGCCGGTCGACTTCAGCGCGCTCGTTTTCGGGATTCTCGTCCATGGACGGATCGGTGGAAGGTCTGCCGTGAGGCAACCCACTTTGTTCGGTTTACTTCTGGCGCGGGACCGTTTCCCTGGCAGGGTTTCTTCCCGTTGGCCTAAAACTTCACGGCGCCTGCACCGCACAAGCTCTCGATATCTTGAACAAGCTGTGCGCTGGGCTTGACTCTGACAAACTGATTCGGGCGCAAGGTTACCAAATAGCCTTTGGGATGTTCAAGTTCAAAGATGACGGTCGCTTCGCCCCGATGGCCGTCGATAATCTGCAGCAGACGCTCTGCCGTGTCGCTGGCGACCTGCTCCAGGTTCACGTGCACCACAACGGACTTCACCATCCTTTCCCGCAGGCCTTCGATCGCTTGGATGTCGCTCACGCGAATTTTTCGAGTTCCAGAGTCCTCTACATCCAGAATTCCTTTAGTCAGCAGGGGAGCGTCCAACTTCAGCAGCTTCTCGAAGCGCTGAAAGGGGTCTGGGAAGATCACGGCTTCGATGGATCCAGTCAAATCCTCAAGCTGGATGACAGCCATCCGGTCACCCTTTTTGGTCTTGAGTGGTTTCAGCTGAGTGAGGATTCCACCCAAGGAAATCTCCGCGCCGGACTCGAGGTCGGCGAGAGACTCGGTTGTGGAGGTCGAGAAGCGATTGAGGTCGGCAGCGTACTTGGCGAGCGGATGGCCGGTGATATAAAAGCCCAGGGTTTCCTTTTCGTATGAGAGCGACAAGGCTTCGTCCCACTCAGGAGTGTTTGGCAGCTCGTGATTGGCGTAGCCTGGCTGGGAGTCGCGCAAGACTGTGGAAGTCAAGCCGAAAAGTCCTTGTTGGCCTGAGTCGCGGTCGCGCTGGGCTTTCTGGGCGCCCTCGATCGCTTTATCGACCACTGCGAAAAGCTGGGAACGGCGGTGCCCCAGCGAATCGAGAGCGCCAGCTTTGATGAGGCTTTCGATGACCCGTTTGTTCACCACACGCAATTCGACCTGCTCGCAGAACTCGAAGATCGACCGGAAGCTCCCAACCTTCTGGCGGGCGTCAAGAATCGACCGGATGGCGTTTTCACCGACGTTCTTGATTGCGAGAAGCCCGAAGCGAATATCGGCGCCGGCGGGCGTGAAGTAGAGCTGGCTGATGTTGACATCGGGTGGGAGGATCTTGATGGCCATGTCGCGGCATTCGTTGATGTACTTCACAATCTTGTCGGTGTTCGAGATTTCGCTCGTGAGCAGTGCCGACATGAAGCACACAGGGTAATGCGCCTTCAGATAGGCCGTTTGGTAGGCCAGCAGTGCGTACGCTGCAGAGTGTGACTTGTTGAACCCGTAACCGGCAAACTGTTCCATGAGATCGAAGATCTTAGCGACCTTCTTCTCGTCGAACCCCTTCGCTTTCGCCCCGTCGATAAACTTCTGGCGTTGGGCTGCCATCTCTTCGGGTTTCTTTTTTCCCATGGCGCGGCGCAGAATGTCGCCTTCTCCCAAGGAGTAGCCTGCCAGCCGGTTGGCGATTTGCTGTACCTGCTCTTGATACACAATGACGCCGAGGGTTTCTTGCAGGATCTCTTTCAGCTCGGGAAGGTCATAGGTGACGCGTTTCTCCCCGTGTTTACGCTTGATAAAATCGTCAATCATTCCCCCGCCGATCGGGCCAGGCCGATAGAGTGCGTTCAACGCCGTCAGATCCTCCAACTTCTCCGGCTTGAATCGCCGCAGAATGTCTTTCATGCCACCACTCTCGAATTGGAAAATCCCGTTGGCGAGTCCCTTAGCGAAAATCTCGTAGGTCTTGGCGTCGTCCATCGGTAGCTGGTCGAGTGCCAGGTCGGCGTTTTCGGCTTCCTTGATCAGACGGATCGCATCGTCCAGCACGGTCAGCGTCGTCAGAGCAAGGAAATCCATTTTCAGCAGCCCGATTTTCTCCAGATCGTTCATCGGAAACTGCGTCGTGATTTCGTCTTTGTTGCTCTTGTACAGCGGAACGATGCCCGTGAGAGGTGCTGGAGAAATAACCACGCCGGCAGCATGGGTCGACGCATGGCGCGCCATGCCTTCCAGACGTTGCGCGACGTCGAACAGATCCTTGACCCGCGGGTCCTTCACGATCAGGTCCCGCAGAGCATCCGACTCCTTCAAGGCGGTTTTCAGGTCGATGTTCAAAGTGCTGGGAATCAGCTTCGCAATGCGATCAACCTCGGCGTAAGGCATGTCCATCGCGCGCCCCACGTCCTTGACGGCGGCTTTGGCTGCCATGGTTCCAAAAGTGATGATTTGTGAGACGTTTTCGCGGCCATACTTCTGGGTCACGTAGTTGATGACCTGGCTGCGGCGATTCGTGCAAAAATCGATGTCGATGTCCGGCATCGAAATACGCTGCGGGTTGAGGAACCGCTCGAACAAAAGGCCATACTGGATGGGATCGACATCTGTGATTCTCAGGCAGTAGGACACCAGGCTGCCGGCAGCAGAGCCCCGTCCGGGACCGACCGGGATGTGATGCTGGCGGGCATACCGAATGAAATCCCAGACGATCATGAAATAGCCGGGAAACTGCATCTGCTTGATAATCGCGATCTCTCGTGCCAACCGCTCTTGGTACACCCCCAGCGGATGGCGGAGTTGGCCCAGCTGCAGCATTTTCGTTAGGTAGGGAAGACGCTCTTCATAGCCTTGCCACACCACTTCTTCGAAGTACTCCGCCAGCGACTTGCCGCCTGGCACCTCAAAATTCGGAAAGGGCTGGCTGGCTTTTTCAAGCGAGAAGTTGCAGCGGTCCGCAATCTCGAGAGTTCTCGACAGCGCGTCCGGCAGGTCGCGAAACAGCTCGACCATCTCTTCCTGCGTCTTCACATAGAACTGGTCGTTGGAAAAACGCATCCGGCTGTTGTCGCTCATCGTCTTGCCGGTCTGAATGCACAGCAGGACTTCGTGTGCGCGCGAGTCTTCTCTCGTCACATAGTGGCAATCGTTGGTGGCGACCATCGGTACGGCCATTTCTTTCGAGAGTTGAATCAGTTGCGGGTTGATGCGGTGTTCCACCTCCAGCCCCTGGTCCTGAATCTCGATGAAAAAGCGATCGCGGCCGAAGATGTCGAGATAGTCGCCGGCTGCGCGACGTGCAGCGTCGTATTGTTCATGGACGAGATTGGAGCAGACCTCGCCGCTCAAACAGGCTGACAGGCAAATAAGGCCGTCGCTGTGCTTGGCCAGGAGCTCCTTGTCTATCCTGGGTTTGTAGTAGAAACCCTGAAGATACCCATGTGAAACCAGTTTGACCAGGTTCTTGTAACCCGTGTTGTTCTCGCACAGCAAAACAAGATGGTGATTCGCTTTCTCTCCTTCCACCGCGCTGCGGTCCGTATGGCTGCCGCGCGCAACGTAAACTTCGCAGCCGATGATCGGCTTGATGCCCTTCTTTTTCGCGGTCTCATAAAAGCCCACAGCTCCAAAAAGATTGCCGTGGTCCGTGATTGCCGCAGCCGGCATCTTCAGGTCGGCCATGCGGTTCAGGACAGTATCGATTTCGCAGGCGCCATCCAGCAGGCTGTAATCGGTGTGAAGATGAAGATGAACGAATTTCGTGGTTTGCATGGAGTTCAGAAATTGCGGGGAACAGTGCGAACGATCCAAGGATCAGCCGCCGTGGAACAGGTCCAGTCTGGCTCATTCCCACTCGATCGTGGCTGGGGGCTTGGAGCTGATGTCGTAGACGACGCGGTTGATTCCTTTCACTTCATTGACGATGCGGTTTGAGATTGTCTCCAACACTTCGTATGGCAATTTCACCCAGTTGGCTGTCATGCCGTCCTGCGAATGGACTGCGCGGATGGCTGCAGTGTAGTCGTACGAGCGCTCGTCACCCATAACGCCCACACTTCTCACCGGCAGGAGTACCGCAAACGACTGCCAGATCTTCGAGTACAATCCAGCCTTCTTGATCTCGCTCACAACGATGTCGTCGGCGTCCTGCAGCATGTGGACGCGCTCGGGTGTCACTTCTCCTACGATGCGCACGGCCAAGCCGGGGCCGGGAAAGGGTTGCCGTTGGACGACCTCGTCAGCGAGCCCCAAGACTCGTCCGATCGTTCGAACTTCATCCTTGAACAGTTCTCGCAGCGGCTCGACCAATTTCAGCTTCATCCGTTCAGGGAGGCCGCCCACGTTGTGATGCGATTTGATGGTTGCCGAAGGCCCTTTCACGGAAACGGATTCGATCACATCCGGATAGAGTGTACCTTGAACCAGGAAGTCGACCTGCCCCAGCTTGTGAGCTTCGGTGTCAAATACTTCGATGAAAGTCGTTCCAATGGTCTTGCGCTTCTGCTCCGGGTCAACCACGCCCGCGAGTCTGCCCATGAACAAGGCACTGGCGTCTACCCCAATCACATTGAGATTCAGCCGCTCTCTGAGATTAGCGAGAACCTTCTCAAACTCGTTCTTCCGCAGGACTCCGTTGTCGACAAAGATACAGGTGAGGTTATCTCCGATGGCTTTGCCCACCAGCACCGCCGCCACGGTAGAATCGACGCCACCGCTCAGCGCACAGATGGCTTTGCCCGCACCGATCTGTTCGCGCGTACGAGCGATCGATTCCTCGACAAAAGAAGCAGCGGTCCAGTCTCCCCGGCAGCCGCAGATCTTGAAGAGGAAGTTTTCGATCATCTGCCGGCCGGCCTCGGTGTGCACGACCTCCGGATGAAATTGCAAGCCAAACAGCCTCCGTTCGAGGTTCTCCGCAGCGGCCAACGAGTTCTCTGAAGTGCCAACGGAGGCGAAGCCCGAGGGAAGTTCTGCGATGTGGTCGCCGTGGCTCATCCAGACACTCGATTTGTCTGGCACGCCTTGGAAGAGCACGCTTGGCCGGCAAAGCTCGAGTGTTGCCAGGCCGTATTCTCGCTTCTCAGCGCGCTCTACGCGTCCACCCAGTTGAAAGGCTAGCAATTGAAAGCCATAACAGATGCCGAGCGCCGGCAACGCGAGATCCCAGAGGCCAGGCTCGCTGTGTGGCGCGCCTTCTCCGTAGACGGAAGCAGGCCCTCCCGACAGAATGATGCCTTTCGGTTTGCGTTTCTTGATTTCTGCCAGCGGTGCGTTGAACGGCAGAATCTCGCAGTAAACGTGCGCTTCGCGCACGCGTCTTGCAATGAGCTGGGTGTACTGAGCGCCAAAATCGAGAAGAACGATGGTTTCGTGCGACATCGGCATCAGAAATGGCCTCAAGCTAATGGTCGAAGCGTTTTCGTGTCATAGGGTGCGAGCTTTGTCGAGACTGAGGGCATCCGAAGCCCCGATGAGGCACTCCCTCCCAGCCTGCCGAGCTTCGATCGCGAATGGCCCGGCGGCACCATCGCCGAAGAAGAAGGCTCAGGCCACCCGTTGACCGAGACCGATGGATCCCTCTTCACGCTTTCTCAACCTTTTCTTTCGAAGCGTTCCAGCGCAAATAAGATCTCTCGCGATAGGACTGGACACCCATACAGGCAGCTACGACGCCGTAATAACCGAGAAGGACGTCACACTTCAGCTCTCCGCCTTTGCGAATGGCATTGTGCAAGTTGCGATGGTGCAACTTGACGTCTTCGCCTCCCGTCTTGCGATAAGCCAGGAGGTTTACCGGGCGGGGCTTCATTTCCTTCGGGTCGGGAAGATCTTGCCGGACGCTCTCCTGGGGCGTGATCAGGAAGCCCTCGCGGTTGAACTCCAGTGTTGCCTTGTGGCCCCGGAGGACGTGGCCAACCGGCGTGTCGTTGGCCATGGAGGAAACCAGCGACACCGTCGGGCCGCCGGGGTAGTCCAGCAGCATGTTGAACGTGTCGGGAATCTCGGCGACGCTGTCGACGAAGTTCCACTTTCCGCCCGAGCCAACGACATACTCTGGAAACGTCAGCCCGACCGCCTTAAGAACACGCGTCACACGATGAATGAACAAATCGGTGGCAATTCCCCCCGAATAGTCCCAGTAGCGGCGCCACTGAAAATAGCGATAGGGATCCCAAGGGCGTTTCGGGGCCGGGCCCAGCCAAGCTTCCCAATCCAGGTTCAGGCCCGGCTTGGCATCTGGATCCAGCTCGTACGCCCAGAAATCGCCCACGTAGTTACGAGAGTAGTCAATCTGCGCGAACACGACCTTGCCTAAAACACCGTCCTGAATGCAGCGATGGGCGACCTCGTAGGACTCGTCCGACATCCCTTGGACGCCAACTTGAAGCTTCAACCCGGTGGCCCGTACCTTTTTGACGACTTCCTGAGATTCCCTGATGGTGTGGGTCATCGGCTTTTCGACATAGACGTGTTTTCCGGCGTCCAGTGCGTCGAGGGTCATGTGGTGGTGCCAGTGCTCCGGCGTAGCAATCAATACGTAGTCCAGATCTTTCTGCGCCAACAGCTCTTTGTACCGAGCAAACGACCTGGCGCCGGTTTTCTGGGCGAAGGCGTCTAGACGCTTCTGGTAGATATCGCAAACGGCGGCAATCTCGACATTGTCGCTCTCTTTCATGGCGAGTAAACCGGCCATGTGATGGCCTGCAATACCGCCGCACCCGATGATACCCAGCTGCAGCTTCTCATTGGCGCCATTGATGGCGGCGTAACTGCGGGCAGTCCAGCCGTGAACGAGCGATGCCCCGAAAGCAGTCCCTGAAAGGAAGCGCCTGCGAGTGATTCCGGAGCTCATGATTTTGTCGTTCTCCTTCCAGGGCGAAGGGTATAATGCGCAATCGCTTGGCACGCAGCCACCGGGGCCAGCCCGCTTTGTAACCGGATCATATCGGCAAAGATCGAGCGGCACCAAGATTTTTTCCAGAGCGAACGGACACGCATGCATCATCCACGCGGCAGCGCCTTGCTCATCGATGCCGACGACACGCTGTGGGAGAACAACGTCTGCTTCGAGCAAGTGCGAGCGCAGTTCCTTCAGTGGATGGAAGCGCTGGGATTTCCGGGCGGTGAAGTGGAGGAGACTTTCGCCGAGATGGAGCATGAGAACATTCGGAACAACGGCTGCGGCGGCGAGAACTTCGTTGCGTCGCTCAAGGACACCTATTTGTCATTTCGTCCGGATCCTGCAACGCGCGACCATGCATTGTCTCAAATCGATGCCATGGCAGAGACTGTGCGCAAACACCCCATTCATTTGCTCGACGGAGTCCGCGATAGCCTGGAGATTCTGCGTCGAAAGCATCGGACCATTCTGTTCACCAAGGGAAACCCCACCGAACAGAATCGAAAGATTGAGGCGTCGGAGCTTGCGGGCTGTTTCGAGGCGATCGAAATCGTGAGAGAAAAGAGCGTGTCTGCGTTTCAAGGGGTCATTGCACGACATCGCCTGCCGAAGCAGTACACTTGGATGGTTGGAAATAGCCCGAAGTCGGACATCAATCCCGCCGTCGCCGCAGGCATCGGTGCGTTCTACATCCCGCACGCCTGGACCTGGAAGCGGGAACGGGAAGAGCTTTGCGTCTCGACTCAAGTAACCGTTCTCAAGCGGTTCTCGGATCTACTGGAGCACTTATAGATCGAGACGTGAGGAGAAGATGACTTGGACTTGCCCCCAAAAGTGAGACAAACGGTTGAGATGCAGAATTCAGCGAATGGAGGAATGCATCATGAGTTTGTCTCGGAGGCAGTTTAGCAGAGAGTTCAAGCTGGCGGCGTTGCAGAGATTGGAGCGAGGATCGTTGGTTGGAGAGGTGGCGCGGGCATTTGAGATAAATCCGAATATGCTGGATCGCTGGCGGCAGGAGTTTCGGCAAGGTCCGGGGAACGCGTTTTCAGGGTCAGGTCAGCGGCGGTGGGAAGAAGGGCGTGTGGCTGAACTGGAGCGCAAGATCGGACAGCAGGCCCTGGAGATTGATTT
>VFZK01000174.1 GCA_016871215.1 Acidimicrobiia bacterium
TCTGAGTCTGACTTTGTTCGAAAGAAGGCTGATTTTACAGGTACTTTCAGAGATTGAGCCCGCACCTGCTCAGCGGCCTATGAGCAAACAACTGAACCTATTCAACTTATAGTTGGACACTAGTGATGTCCAAACTCTAGGTTCCCGCTTTCGCGGGAACGACGGTAAGGTGAGGAGCCCGTTGTATAGCCAGCCCGTTGCCTAACAATCCCCAAAAGCCACACCGGCCGGGCCGATGACGTGCTGTTGAATCCCGGTCCCTGCAAGCTCGCTGCTTTTCAACCCGCAGACCTGCACACAGCGCAGCTGTGCGCTACGAGAAAGGGCTCACCGCAACGGGGGGGCTGCCAAAATCGGTGTTGCAGCGCTCACATAATCCCAGCGGGCCGCTGCGGTGGCGACAATCCGAGGGATGTCTGCTTCCAGGAGATAGCCTTCCGAAGACAGCTGGAGCGCCGCTGCCGAGATTCTCTGCAGATACTGTTCCCGGCCTCGATAGCGCTCCTCGATGGAACGCCGCGGATCTTTCTTCTGGAGACGCTCGGCCTTTGTGCGCGCGAACGGGATGAATGACCCGACCATGCTCAGAAGCTCCTCCGGGGCGCCCAGTTCGGGCGCACGCAAGTTCCAACCGGTGAAGGTGGCCAGCGGAATCTGAATATCGGGGAGACGAATCCCGGACGTTTCGTTTCCATCCTCGTTGGCTTGCGGCACCAAGGTGACAAACGGTGTCCCGACCTGTGGTGGCTCGATGGAAACGATCCCTTTCGAAGCGAATTCTGCTCCGAAGTTGACGCGGTAGGCCGTCTGGATTCTCTGGGGAAGCGAGACACCTGGAAGGCGGGGGAACTTCAAGGCCTCCAGGGGCACCAGTGTCTGGATGGCAATGCGGGGATACCGTGAAGGCGGGGGTTCTTTGCCGGCGGCCAACCAAGCGTTCATCGCCAGCAATAGAGCCCGCATCGACCATCGAAAATCATTCGGATTAGCCAACTGCTGGGCTCGTTGTTGCGACGGCGGAAAGGGGGCCGGCCCGTGTTGTGCTCCTGCGAACAAGTAGATGCGCGTGTCATCCCGCAGCGGCATGTCCTGTCGGCCATCAGGCGTAGTGTGCGTCAGCGATGCTGCGCGCCCGTAGTACTCGTACGAAGAGTTCGTGTAGAAGATTCTGGGCGCAACACCGTCTTGACTCGCGCGCACCAGGAGGCCCTCCTCCAGTCCCGTCTCCGGATCCTTCGCCGCCAGATCGGCAAAAGGGAAGATATCCGTAGGATAGAAGCAGTTCATGAACGGGTGGCCATCGCGGGAAGGTTGGGCAAAACGGTAGTTGAAACTGCCACGGCCTCCTCCGGCCACGTGGGCCATCACACCGTCAAAAACCTTGCGCCCCTGCTCGTCCCGGTTAAATCCCTGGTAGAGGAACGCACGCAGGAATCGGCCGCTCTGCGAGGAACCGAACCCAATCGCTCGCTGCAATCGTTGTCGTTTGTCTCGAAAGAGTTCAGTTCCGGCCTGCTGCGCCCCGTGCTTGAGGAAGGCAATAAAGTCGCGAACAGCCGCCGGGCCCAGGCCGACGAGCACCGGGTCTTGGGCTTTGTAGACAAGTTCGTAGATCTTCCCAGGTGTGAAACCTGAAGCCATGAAAACCTGCGTGAGGTCGGGAATCGCCTGCCCGTTTTCCTCTCGTGCGAACTGCCATTGGTTGCGCGGAATGGTTTGACGCGGGCCGTCGCGCCGGTCGCGAACCGTCAGCTTCAGGTCCGGATCGTGCGGATCGGCTACGGGATAGGCAATCATCGTTCGATCGGCCAGCGAAAAACTCAGCACGCGCCGATCGGGAACATGTTCGGAGCGCACCAGCCCTTGCAACGGGTGGCCCTCGTTGCGGGCCTTCGGCGCATAAAGCCGCATCAGCTGCGGATCTTGCGGCACATCGAACTGCCAACCGAGCCAGGCCAGAACGAATCCTTGCGATAACAACAACCCGTCGCCAAACTCCGCCTCCGTTTGCGGATCCAGAGAAGAAGCAGCGAGGTTGAACATGCCTAGCATGCCTTTGTTGCCGCGATTGGAAACCTCGAACAGAACGCTGCCGTTTTCCCTCTTGGGGTCTGATGGCGCGAGGACATAGAAGTCGGAAGAGAACTCGATGCGACCTCGCTGGTTGCGAGGCCCAAGCTGGAGGTCCGTGATCGCGCGGTTCGCTTCGAGTTCGGGGTCGACCTCGAAGTGAACACGGCCTTTTAGGCGTTCGTACGCGCCGCTGGTTCCAAACGACTTGCCGTGGAGCACCGAGTTTCTATCTTGCACGTCGACGCGAACCACTTCAGCGCCGGCTGAAAGACTCAAAAGACCGGTTACGATCAGAATGCGCAGAGTCATGAACGTGAAGTTATCATTCATTCTCGGGGAATCCAAGCATCGACGGTCCCCAGGCGCCCCAGAGCAAGGCCAGATTTGTCGTGTGCCACGCCAGTGCCTCTGTTTTGTGCTTTGCAAACCGCCGGCCGGGCAGGTGCCGGAAGCACCGGCGCACTTCACAGCCGGGATCAGCGATCCCGGCTACAGTTGTGCAAATTTCCCGTCTTACGGTCGGTATCGATCAAGCACCGGTGAGCGCTGGCCGAAGGGGCTCGCGCGCCGGTTCCGTAGCGCGACTGCTAGGGGGCTCACGACTTTGACGGGACCGACCTTCCCTTCTGCAAGGTTGACGGACGTTTCGTGCGCTGTTCCGTGAAGTGCTGTGCCCGCCCGTTGTGTTGGACAACCTCTGTCACCCGAACCACGTCTCACCCTTCATCAAGTACTTCTGAGCCTCTTGCTCATCTAAGGTGACGCCGAGTCCCGGCCCTTCCGGAACTTCCATATGGCCGTCGGCGATCTTGGGCCGATAGCCGGACAGGATCCGGTCCCATCCTGGCATGGCATGAAATTCCAGCGCCAGGAAGTTCGGAATCGCTGCGCAAGCGTGCACGGCCGCCGCAATGCCGATCGCGCTGGAGGCATTGTGGGGACACGTCAGCAAGTGATGCAGGTCGGCCATCTCAGCGATCTTTTTCCCTTCGGCGAGGCCGCCACAAATCTGAAAATCGGGCGCCGCGATTCGCAGCGCCGACTTGCGAAAGTACTCCAGAAACTCGTGACGGAGATGCAAACCTTCGCCGGTCAGCGTGGGGGTCTTCGAGGAGGCGGTCAAGGTCGCCCAGGCATCGACATCGGTCGGAGGAATGGGGTCTTCGACCCAGGTCAAGTCAAACGGCTCGACGGCCTTCATGTAGCGAAGGGCTGCCGACAGCGTTCCCACCCGGCATTCGACAGAGATTTCTCTGTCGCTGCCGACGCGCTGCCGGATCTTCTCCAGTAAACTGACGATCTCGTTGAGCCCTTTCCGGGTGAGGTGTTGATCCATCACGGCTCCCGGCACATTCGAAATCGCAGGCGGCGTGGCGTCGAACTTGAGACAAGTAATGCCCAGCTTCTTGTAGACATCCTCCATCTTGAGATAGTCGTCTATGAAACCCACACAGCAGTACAGCCGCACGCGCTCCCGGTGCCGTCCGCCCAGCAACTGGTACACAGGCAAGTTCGCTGCCTTGCCTGCGATGTCCCAGAGAGCCGTTTCCAGGGCGCTCACCGCATGGACCGCCAAGCCACCGTCGAAATGCGCGGCCGTAAAGCCAGCGTAGGCTTTCGACACCATTTGTCGGAAGAGTGCTTCGACGTTGGCCGGGTCCTGCCCGACGAGTGTTGACTTATATCCAAGAAGGAGTGATTTCACCTCCGGACTCGCCCAAGTGTCGCCATATCCGCTGATTCCTTGATTCGTGTCGATGCGCACGAGCAGCCATTGGCGCTTCCACGGACCCCACTGAGCCTCGAGCATCGCCGTTTTCACATCGGTGATCTTGAGCGGCTGCTTCGTGCCACGCTGTGGCGGCTGGCTCTGCAAGGCAGCGCCAGCGGTGGGGCGGCTGCCGACGCAGCCAGCCAGCACCCCTGCAGTAGCTCCAGCCAGTGAAGTCAAAAGCTGCCGACGGGTATGGCGTGTCATGGGAATTCGTCCTTTTTGAGTTGGAATCGAGATTTCAAAAGAAGCCGAGCGACGGTACCGAAGCAGATTCGACTCAAACTTCAATGTCGGGCGAGATACTGTCTCCGACTAGCGCTCCAACACCATGCCTTCCCGCTCGATTCGCGCGAACATCTCTTGATACGCGGCTGTCCCGTCGTTGTCCCAATACTCAGTCGTAATGGGTGAGACGTAGCTCATCGGAATCAACCGCTTGCGGTCCGGCCGTACCATGAAGATGGAATTCTTCGGGTCGGCGATGTTGTACATCTTGGTCCCATTCTTGAAGCGCGACTTGATGATCCACTTCGGCTGCTCCGGCAGTTTCAACTCTGACAGGCGCTTCAGTTCAGCCCAATCCAGCGTCACACCCAGACCTGGAGCTTCCGGCACCCGAATGAAACCATTGATGGGTTCCAGCCGTTCCTTTACCACGTCGCTTTTCCAAGTCTCGGCATCACAGTGGAAATGGAAGCTGGCAGTAGGAAAAGCCGCTTGCATGTGCACCGTCATCGCGCGTGTGATGTGCCCCCCTACGTTCTGAATCATGAATGGCACGTTAGCAGCCGCAAACAGGCCGGCACGGCGGATCGCATCTCCGATCTTGGAATGGCCCAGCATGTAGGCGTCGGCGGCGCGCATGACGACTTCTTGCGTCGCTCCTAACGGGCTGTGATGCAGCACGATTGGCAATCGCGAGCGTTGCCTCATTTCAATGTAGGCGGGCAGGTCCTTTTCGTTCAGGGGATCTTCGAAGCAACCCACAATACGGTAGGAGGCGAGTTTCTCCAGCAAGTCTGGCACGTGATCATCGGTGCCACCCATGGTGAAGTCGAAATGAATCTTGAATCCCTCGGGCGCCACCGCCTGCATGGCCTCGAGTTGTTCGATGACGTTCTCGAACGGCGACAGGTGATACTTCAACCAGGTGTAGCCTCGGGCGGCGTACTTCTGCACCGCTTCAGCCATTCGTTTCGGATGGGTCGAGACGGTCCAGCTTCCCACCGGCACCCAGGAACGATATTTCTGGCCAAACAGCTTGTACACCGGCACGCCGGCGGCTTTGCCCATCAGATCATACATGGCCATGCCCAACGGGAGGGACGTTTCGTCGCCGATCCAGTCGAACGGATTCGTCTCCATGTACTTTCCGATGACTTCCCGAGGCTCGCGAGATCCTTCGCCCAATCCGTGCAGGCCGCTGTTCGTATGAACGATGTAGACTGTGCGCCGGATGGGACCGTAGTAGTGGTTCAGCTGGTAGGCAATCCAATCTTCATACTCCAGCGTAATGTCAATCCATTCGATGTGTTTGATTCGGAGTGGCCGCGTCATCGATCCTGGAGACCGGGCTTGTGCGGCTTCAGCAGGGACCACCTGCCCCAGGCTTATGCCCGGCAGGGCCGCCGACGCCAACCAGCCGGCTGTAGAAGTGAGAAATCGCCTGCGATGGTTCGGTCGGCTCGCCTGATTTCGCGACCTCACTTGCTCGAGGCGGGATGGCGTTCTGTTCTCCCTCATCGTGATTCCTTTCCGTTGGAGATTCAGTTCGGTGACAACGGAGTGGAACTGAAGCCGTCACCCGAAACAAAGTCGTGGAATCTCGCGCAGCCGAAGGTCCTGAAAGCTGGGCGATGACACAGATGACAACAATGACTTCAGAGAAGCATTGGCGTAGACTACCCACGGCGCCGTCAAGAACTCGCCGAACTTATATCTTTAATCTTAGTCTCGATTGAAGCACGAATTTCCACACAAGGAGGCAACATGATCAAGAGAGTGGCACAAATCCTCATAGCGCTTGCGATTGGAAGCAGCTCCCTGGCTGGCGGCGATGTTTGGGAAGAGAAGGAATTCACCCAATGGAGCGAGAAGGACGTTAGGAAGATTCTGACCAGCTCGCCTTGGGCGTTGCCGGTGCGGGTGAACCGGCCCTACCCAGCCAGTGGCGCTTTCGAAGGAGGCAACGAACCGGGTCCGCCGCAATCCGGAGGAGCGTTGGGCGATGATTCGTCCCGACCCAGTAGCGATGGGGCTGGTCCAGGAGGAGAATTCGAGGGCGCAATCCGCCGAGAGCAAGCGCCTCCCTCGTTGGAAGTGAATGTCTCGTGGGCTACCGCCTTGCCAATCAAGCAAGCGATGGCTCGACGCCGTTTCGGCAATGAAGTCGGCACCAACGCACAAGCCAAGGAATTCATCGAGAGGAAGGAAGACCACTACGTAGCGGCGGTCGTCGGTCTGAATGTTCCCATGATCCAGCAGGCCCAGAACCCGCTGATGTCTGAGCTGCGATGCGGGAAGGAGAAGGTCCGGCCTGCGAAGATCGAGGTTCAGGAACAAGGGCCATCCGGTGTTGTGTACTTGTTCTTCCCTAGAACGCGGGAGATAACATTGGAAGACAAACAGATCGAGCTGGTCATGAACCTGGGCGAAGCAAAGCTGAATCGCAAGTTCAAACTCAAAGACATGGTTTTCAAAGGGAAACTGGAAATCTAGTCTCGCTTCGAAGAACGCGATCCAGCAAGGTTCTCCGCTGCTCCAGGGTCCCGTCAAAGTCGTGAGCCCTCCCTTACGGTCGGGCTACTGAATCGCCCCGTGGACCAAATCAGTAGCCCAAGGGCCCGACCTCGACTCAAGGACTTCCGAGACTTTGACGGGGCGCTGTCCGTGGCTCGAACCCTGCTGGATCGTCGTGGCGAAAGATCGCGGTGCTTCGAGCCAACGCTTCGTCGCTCGAGCAGATGTGGCCTGCCTGGCGCACCCACGCCGTCACTCTGTCTGCCCGCAACCATCAACCAAGGAGTCGAACATGACCTGTTTCAGTCGTCGGCAATTCTTCTCGTCTGGAGTTGCAGGCATTGGCCTGCTGTCCAGCACTGCCAGAGAGCTGCTGGCACAGGCAGCGGAATCGCTTCCCGCACGCACGAAGGCGCGCGAAGCGATGAGGATTGCCGACGTCGAGATGCACGAGATCCTCGCGCCTTTTCATGACTATCACGCTGAAACTCTGTTCCGCTATCACGGCCTCGGAGCTCAGCTGCGCACCATTTACGCCGTCCGAACCGAGGGCGGGTTGGAAGGTTGCGGAGAGAGCTGGGGGCGCGCACCGAAGACGCATCCTTACAAACGCTATGTCGGAACGGATCCGTTCGACTGGATGGCCGATCCTCATGACCTGCCGATGAACATGGCTATCTATGACCTGCTCGGCAAGTTTCTGGGTGTGCCGGTGTGGAAGTTGCTCGGACCTAAGGTGCGCTCGTGGGTGCCCGTCTCCGCCTGGACAGCGTCTCAAACGCCACAGGGCATGGCTGAAGAGGTTCGCAGTGTTGCGACGCGCGGATATCGCTGGATGAAGTACCACGTCGATGTGCTGCAGAATGTGGCCGACCAGACCGCGGCGATGCAAAAGGTTGCGCCCCGCGGATTCAAGGTGCACTACGATTTCAACGGAGACTCGACCTTCGAAGCCGTCTATCCGGTCTTGCGAGAACTCGAGAAGTTCCCGGTGGCTGGCCGCATCGAGGACCCGATTCGGGCTGTCGATCACGAAGGCTACCGCATTCTTCGCCAAAAATGTTCTTTGCCCATTGTCGTGCATCACGCGCCTGCCGACTTCTTCATGCTGCACAGCCTTTGCGATGGGTTCATGGCAGGGCATGCGCCCTTGGGCCAGGCCATGAGCCTGGCGGCGCTCGCCCAGGCGACGAACACTCCGTTCATGCTGCAGCAGTGCGGTGGAACGATCAACCAGGCGTTTCTAACCCATGAAGCTGCCGTCTTCAGCAAAGCCACGATCGATCACGTGAGTCTCTGCCATCTTTGGAAAGACGATGTTACGGTGGAGAACATGCCGGTGGTGGGCGGCAGCGTTCAGGTTCTTGACAAGCCAGGATTGGGCGTGACGCTCGACCGCGAGAAGCTCCGGCGCTACGTTCAAGCGCCTCGCCCCAAACAGACGCGCTTTCTGGTTCGAGTGAGATACGCTCAGGGGCCTACGATCTACTTCCGCTTCGACCCGGACGCACCGGACGCGAATCTACGGTTTCTGCCAGGCAACGTTCCCGGCCCCACGCCTGGCTATGGCAATCCGGTCATCACCGATTTCTGGGACGAGGCAGGTTCTGAGGCGTTCGAGGAAGTCTGGAAACGGACGGCCACTAAACCCTTCTGGAAGGAGGACACGTCTACATGAGCAAGATCACTCGTCGCAGCTTCATGGCGATCGCCGCGGCAGGTCTGGCCCAGCGAGTCCAAGCGAAGAACTCACGGAAGCAGCGCGCTTCCACTTCAAAGCCTCGCCGGCTGCTGTTCAATTGGGATGGGTCGATGATCCATTGCTTCGGACGCACGGTCTTGCCCGATTCCAAAGGGCCGCTCACTCGCGAGCAGTTCGCTTCGCTGGTTTTTGCGCCCCTCGAGAACACCGCGGTCGACATTCTGATGTTCAGCTTTGGAAGCGGCAATGTCGCCGAGTACCAGAGCTCCGTTCTCGAATGGCCGGGACAAGCCGACAATTTCAAGTTTCCCGAAAGCAAGAAGTGGCATGGCGGCATCGAGGTCGATCCGAAGGACCAATACCTGAACCCCAAGAGCCTGGCCGATAGCGGGCACAATCCTCCTGCCGTGATCGTGGAAGAATGCCGCAAACGGGGCTTGGGGGCCTTCGTTTCTTTCCGGATGAACGACTGCCACGACGGACAGCATCCCAAGGAGACGCTGCCGAATCCGGAGCTGCCAACGTTCAAACGGCAGAATCCCGATTGGCTCGTGGAAGACCTCGACTGGTGGAGCGCGCTGGATTATGAGCGGCCCACAGTGAGAGCGCTAAAGCTCAAAGCGATCGAGGAGTTCTTCGAACGATGGGATTTCGACGGCATCGAACTGGACTGGCTTCGCCACACGTTGAACTTCCGCCGAGGCACGGATCGCGAGAACGGAAAGCACCTGACGCAGTTCATGCGCGCCGTCCGCAAGAGCCTGAACGATAAGGCAAGCCAAC
Organism: Acidimicrobiia bacterium; assembly: GCA_016871215.1. GTDB lineage: Bacteria > Acidobacteriota > Terriglobia > Versatilivoradales > Versatilivoraceae > VFZK01. Next base: position 9,072 of record VFZK01000174.1, read on the forward strand.
GCGGCAGGCCGATCGAAATCGCTGTGCGCATTCCAGAGCGGTTGGAGTGGTGCCTCGAGGGTGGATTTGAAATCCCCGCTTGGATCTCGGAAGATCTGGTCGATTTCTTGATCCTGGGGCAAGGACTGACCGAGCTGCCCAGCCTGAGGGAATTCAGAACGTTGATGAAGGCCAAGCCGCTGCCCATCTACCCCAGCCTCTATTCCTACGGAAATGGCTACCGTCTCAGTCCGGACGACGTGATTCGTGGCAGCGCCGCGAATCTCTGGCGCGATGGCGCCGATGGGCTTTATGCATTCAACTGGTTTGTCTATGGCACGTGGCGGAAGGCGCTGCTGAACGAGATTGCCCAGCCAGAGCTGCTGCGAAAAGCCAGCAAGCACTACACGCTGGTGCATCGCTTCGAGGCCACGCCCCGGGCGCCCGGCGCAGACTACATTCGCTACAACACGATGTTGAAAGACGCTCCTGTGCCCTTCCATTTGAACGTAGCTGACGGAGCGAAGACCGTTTTCGTTCCGATTGCCGACGATGTGGCCTCGAAAAAAGACCGGCCCAAACGCGCCGAGTTATGGATTGCGATGGACTATTCGCAGCCAGGCGACGTCTTGAGCGTTTCTCTCGGTGACAAAGTCTTGGAGCCCGGCGACGTGGATGCCGCCTCCCGTTGGGAAACCGCAGGAGGCCAGCTTGATTTGCCGCCGGGCAATGGAATGCTCGGCTTCGCTCCGAACGAAACGGTCGATCTCAGCTTCAAGGCTTTACGTTGGAACGTACCAGTTCAGCCCCTGATTCCAGGGCGTAACAAGTTTTCCATCGCACTCAAAAAGCGGGGAGCCGGCTCGGACAAGCCGTTGCGTGTAACAAGGGTCGAACTCGTAACACGCATGCAAGACGCCGGAGTGAATGTGAGCCAGCTCCGCAAGGCTTAGCCCGTGAAGCACGCCAGTGCTTCACATGGCCGCACTGGCGTGCGGCACTACAAGCGCATGAGCGTCGCACGTCTTTCCCCGCAGACAATGTACAAACTCCAGGTGAAGCACGCCAGTGCTTCGACAGCCAGGGCCAATGACCCATAAACACAAACTTGAGACTTGCTCCAGGGGTCCGGAAAGGCGAACCACCAAGAACGCCAAGCGTTGGGGCTTTCAGGACTGTCGAGGAGGCCGTTCCTGAGTTTCTCGATGAGGATCTCTAGTTCAGCGCCCGAGCCCGTTTT
>VFZK01000175.1 GCA_016871215.1 Acidimicrobiia bacterium
ACTGCCAGAATGCGCTCCCTTCGAAGTTCCTCGCAACCCTTGGCAGCTGCAAAACTTCTGAAGCCATGTACAGCATGGTCAGACCGCGCAAAGCATCGAGAGATGCCAGACGCTTAGGAAGTTCCATTCCCCTTACAGTATGTTTCGTCTCAAGCCTCTTCCGTACGGCACTTGTTGGCCTGGCTAAACAAAGGTGGGAAGAGAGCGCTATTCTCGATTCAGCCAGCTCACAGACGCGATGGATAGGAACCGTATTCCACGCACACCTCCACCCGCTGGACTTCAATGCCAGCTTTCAGGTTCGCCGGCCTTTTGTCGAGCGAGATCTCCAGCAGGTTCTTGCCCTTCTGCAACTTCACCTGCCGAAGCTGAAACTCCAACCATTGGCTCTCATAGGGGGCCACCCGATTTCCGTAGTCGCGAAGGCAAACTTCTCCGGCTAGAGATTTCCCGTTCAGCAAGATTGTCAGCCGATCGGCGCTCACGAGATTGTCGATCTCTATCCTCAGCAACACCTGGCGAATGCGTTCAGTAGCTTGGGTCATGTCGTCGGCAATGTGGAACGGGATGGGATGGCGTTTGCTGGCATCGGCGGAAGGAATCTTTAGAGGCAAAGCGGCCTCGTAACCCATTTCAGTCGCTTCTTTCGTTGCGCGCCGCACCACGTATTTCTTGTTGGCTTCTTTGATCAGGTCTGGATCGGCAAGTTCAGTCAGCAACTGCCGTTCGGGGGCTCCCAGAGGCCAGCGCAAGAACCAGGCATAGAGACCGTCCACGCCCAATGCCCAGTAGTTGGCGGCCGCAGCCCGCATGATTTCGGGCGTGACGTGTACTCGCTTAGGGGAATCGTGAGAAGTTCCGCTGCTTTCGTCTCCGGCGTAGGGCTGAATCACGCCATAAACGGGAACGTTGGCTGCGTGAGCCTCCTGGATGAGCCATTCGATCGGGAGATCGGGATTCAAATTAAAGTCTGAATACAGCATGGGCGCCACGTAATCGACCAATCCTTCTTTCAGCCAGGTACGAACGTCCAGGCCGAACGTGAGGCAAATCTTCTCGAGGGGATACACGCGAGCGCCAACCTGTCCTGGCTTGCCAGAGCGTCCGCGCACCATCTTCGAGATCTTTCTCACGTACTCGGTGATCACCGGAGTAAAGGCTGCGCCATCCTCTTTGCGGAGAATTAAGGGCATGCCACCAGGCGCGGCGGCAAAATCCAGCTCAACGCCTTCGACGTTATAGCGGGTTGCCAGTTCTTCCAATACAGAGAACTGATGGTCCCGCACCTCCTGGTGCGCCAGGCCTTTGCCGCCCTTGGGAACGGTGAGCTTTGGATCGATGCCTCCGTAGCTGGACATGCGCAAACTCGCAAAGAAATCCATGCCCTTGGCGTGGGCCCTATCGATCAGAACCGTCAAGGGGTCCAGACCCCGGTCAATCAGGCTCTGCATGTTGTGCCAGACCCGCCAAAACGCGGCGAAGTCAAAGGGCTGAATGTTCTGGCCAAACCGCATGCCCACTTTAGATGGATAAAAGAGGCCATCGCCTCTTTCGACGCCGTAGACGAAAGTGTCGACGGCTGTTCCGGCAGCCTCGTCGATGGGGCGCCAGGCATCTTCCAACGCCATCGGCGGCTCGAAAACGAACAGGTAGTAATGCCGGGCATCGTTGAAATAGATCGTTCGCCGTTTTCGTTTCGAAGCGTGCCCGCCCGGCAGTGGAGCCAATCCCTTCCCCTGGCCAAAAGCCAACGCAGACGTTGCCGCCAGCGGCATTCCTTGGACGAAAGCTCGACGGTTGATCTTCATAAGATTACCTCGCACCAGAATTGATATTGTGGATTGTGCAGAGACGATGTTGCGGCCCGACTCAAGGGATTCTTCACTTCTCAGGCAGCTTGTCAAATGCAAAACTCCGGCGCTGGAAAAGCCGGGATACCGGAAACCATCCGTTCCAGGTTATGATCCGCAACTCACGTTTCTCCTCTTCCCTCGAGAGGTACTGACGCCTTGACTATTTTTTCGCCATGACAGCCTCTGACAAAAGCACCCTGGCCTCGAAACTTGATACGGGTTCGGGTGGCGAGGGGGTAATCACACCTGCCATGGATCGTCGAAATCGCGCGGTCTTCTTCTGGTCCAATCTCCTGATCTACTTCGCAGCTCCGGTTACCTACGTTGGCGTTGTCCAGGCTGGCTTGTGCGACCAGTTGGGCGCCAGTGCCACGGTGGCCAACCTTCCGAACTCGGCGTTCCTGATGGGTTATCTGTCGCCCATCATTCTGTCCTGGTTGGTGCCAAAAACCTTGGAGCGATCCGTTGTTGTCGTTTCTTATTCCGTGATGGCCGTTTCGCTGGCTTTCGTCACGGTGACACTTGCACTCCCTTTTGGCAGCACAACTCGCATCGTGGCCGTGATTGGCCAGGGGTTGGTCATGGGGCTCTGCAATTCTGCGGCAAACGTCTACCAATTTCAGTGCCTCAAGAGAGGATCCACTCAGGAAGGGATCGTCCAGACTTTCAAGATCACGTTTGCGCTCGGCCCGATCGCAGCGGTCGCTGGATCGCTGTTCGCTCAATGGGTATTGAACGGAGGGATCGCCTGGCTCGAGTACCCATACGACTTTGCGGCACTCTACGGCATCGGAGTGCCTTGCATGGGTGTCATTGCTCTCTTGAGCCGAGGCTATATCCTCCAACCCGCCCCAGAAGAGCCTCCGGTGGCGTTCGCGAGTTATTTTCGAGAGAGCCTGCGGGATTACTTTACTACTGCCGTACTTGCCGTAAGCGCTTGCGCGTACATCTTGCTGACCTTTGGCATGGAAGCAATCTCTAATCTGTCGCTTTACACGCGGGAGGCAGTAGGCCGAGATCCAAAGGAGCTTTCGGGGATCGTCATGGCATTGCGATTTGGCTTCAAGTGTGTGGCCGGTTACTTGTTGGGCCTGCTGGCGCAGACCTACGGTGTCAGAGCCCCGATGATCGGGGTCCTGGTCTCGCTGTTGCTCGCGATGGTATGGATTTGGATTGTACCCGGCTATCCTTTTCTATTTACGTTTGCGCTACTGGGAGCAGCGGAATTGGGGGGTATCTACTTCCCAGGCTATGTCCTGGCAGTGTCTCCTCCGGAAACCAGCGCGCGAAACCTCTCCCTGTTAACTTTGGCCAGCGGCACGGCCAGTCTGTCTCCCGCTCTACACGGGGCTTTGACAGATCACTTTGGGTTCAGCGCCAGCTTCGGATTTGGCGGCTTCGTGGCCGTCGTCGCGTTGCTGCTGACTCTGGCATTGCCACCGCGGGCCGTCAACAAGAACTGAAGCGCTTCGAGGGCCGCCGCTTCAAGTCGCGACGGGTACAGCTGGCACGCCAAACCTCAATTCGGGTTTATCCGCTGACGAGCACAACCACACTGCGAGGGGCGACATGGTAGGCTGTCGGCTTGGCCAAGCGAACATATTTGCCGTCTGCCCGGATGTCGTGAGGCGGGGCGAGTGAGGTATCGAGGAAACGAAACCACTGTTGGTGACGCGTGGGAGCAGCAAGCTCCACGGCGAGTTGGCCCTCGAAGGCGTTGGCCAGGATCAGGATATCGCTCTCGTCGTTCCCGCCCACCAGCTGCAGGCCCAAAAAACGGGAGTGCCATCCCCAATCCAGCTGGTGAGGCTTGACGCCGTGCCACAGGAAGTCGGGAGCTTCATCCGAGTCCTGGTAGGTCCTGCGTCTGAGAGCAGCGTGCTGCTTGCGAAAGGCGATGAGGCGCTGGAAGAATCGAAAGAGGTCACGATGCTGCCGGAGCAGCCGCCAGTCGAGCCAGCTGATCTCGTTGTCCTGGCAGTAGGGGTTGTTGTTGCCCTGCTGGGTTCGTCCCATTTCGTCGCCGGCCAAAATCATCGGTACGCCTTGCGACAGCAGCAGAAGTGCCGCCAGATTCTTTATTTGCCGCTTGCGAAGCCGGTTGACGGCTGGGTTTAAGGACGGCCCTTCCTCGCCGCAATTCCAGCTGTGATTCTCATTGGATCCGTCGGCGTTGTTCTCGCCATTGGCTTCGTTGTGTTTTGCGTTGTAAGAAACCAGGTCCATCAGCGTGAAGCCGTCGTGGCTCGTCACGAAGTTGATGCTGTGAAACGGCGCCCGCCCGTCGTCCTGATAGAGGTCGGCGCTGCCCGCCAGACGCGTCGCCACCAGCGGAACCAGATTAGCGTCACCCTTGACAAACCGGCGGAGGTCATCTCGGAACTTGCCATTCCACTCCGCCCAGCGGCCCCAGTTCGGGAAGGTGCCCACTTGGTACAGACCAGCCGCATCCCAAGCTTCGGCAATCAGCTTCGTGTTGGCCAGCACGGGATCGCCCGCGATCGCTTCCAGCAGGGGAGGGTTCGCCAACACCGAGCCGTCGGTCCCACGGCCCAGGATGGAAGCCAGATCGAACCGAAATCCATCGACATGCATCTCGGTGACCCAGTACCGCAAGCTGTGAAGGATGAGCCAGCGGATGACCGGATGGTTACAGTTCAGCGTGTTGCCGCAGCCCGAGTAGTTGGCATACTTCCCGCTCTCAGGATCGAGCAGGTAGTAGATCTTGTTGTCTAGTCCACGGAAACAAAGCGTGGGCCCGCGTTCATCGCCTTCCGCAGTGTGGTTGAAGACCATGTCGAGAATGACTTCGATGCCAGCCTCGTGCAACGCCTTCACCATTCGCTTGAATTCCAAGCGGGGATTCCTTCCGTCCGCGGCATAGGCCGCCTTGGGGGCAAAGAAGCTGATGGGGTGATAGCCCCAAAAGTTCTTCAACAGCTCGCCTGTCAGCGGATTTCTTCGCGGGTTGTCGTTCTCCTCGAATTCCGTCATCGGCATCAGTTCGATGGCTGTGATACCCAGTTTTTGCAAGTAAGGAATCTTCTCGACGACAGCCGAGAAAGTGCCTGGACTAGCGACACCCGATGAGGAGTGCCGTGTGAATCCTCGAACGTGCATCTCGTAGACGATCGAATCGGCCAGGTGCCGGTTGAGCGGCTGATCGTCCCCCCAATCGAAGGTATCATCCACCACCATCGAATAGCGGTGCTTTCCCTGGCCAGACGCCTGCGAGACCTCGAGGTGCAGACTTCCGCCCCAGGTCTCTCCTCCGGAAAGGGCTGCACAATAAGGATCGATCAATATCTGCGAAGGATCGAACCGATGGTGCGGGGAACGTTCATCGGGGAGCCGCTCGGCCCGAAATCCGTAGCGGGCACCCGCCTCGACACCGTGCACGAAAACATGCCAGACGTCGCCAGTGCGATTGAAACGGGGATCGAGTGGAATCTCAACCGTCTCCTCCGATTCGCTTGACGGGAAAACGACCAGCGTGATACCGGTGGCATGACGCGAGAAGACGGAGAAGTTAACACCGTTGCGCCTCAGGCTCGAGCCCAGCGGCAACGGATGGCCTCGGCTCACCTCAAATCGGTTTTTTTTCAGAGCGCGCTTGGATTCGATGGTTGCCAGAAGGGCTCCTGCAAGTTTCGCATTCCCAGGGGGCATTGGCGATCTCGGCACATCGGGACGACCGGCGTATTGTAATTGATCCCGCACGGTCTTTGGGGCTCATCTGCAAACTCGCAGGAAAGTCGCAGCAGAAAAGCGCCGTTTACGACGAACCAACGGCAGAACGTCGAGATACCGAATGGGTTGAGCCGATCGGATCGGCGCTTTCGCGTTAGATAGGCGGGGCAAACAGATCGAAGAACCCACTCGGCCAAGTGGAGCGGGGAATGCGATCGCAATATCGACATTCGGGAGAGGGTGGTGCTTCATGTGGAAGAAACTCCTGGCCTGTGGAGTCTTAGTACTCGTGCTGGTCCTTGGCGGAGGATTTGCGTATCTGTATTTCAGGAATCCGGCAACCGCTTCACCATCGTCAGTCCGAATCGAACCCACCGAGGCACGACTCGCTCGCGGCAAGTATCTTTATCATTACATCGGAGCCTGTGGCGACTGCCATTCTGAACGTGACTTCACGCGATTCGGAGGGCCTGTGGTCGAAGGACGAGAAGGCGTCGGCTTTGTCTTTCCTCCGGAAATGGAATTCCCGGGAACGGTCGTAGCGCCGAACATCACGCCTGACAAAGACACCGGCATTGGAAGCTGGAGTGACGGCGAGATCATTCGGGCAGTTCGTGAGGGAATCGGCCGTGACGGAAAAGCCCTTTTCCCTCTGATGCCATACGCCGACTTTCGCAAGATGAGCGACGACGATGTGTATGCGCTGGTCGCCTACTTGCGGACCTTGCCGCCCGTGAAGAACCCGTTGCCCCGATCCAGAATCAATTTCCCCGTTTCGATGTTCATCAAGAGTGCTCCTCAACCCGCCGGCCACGTTCTGCCGGTGGATCGATCCAATACTCTGAAGTACGGCGAATACTTGGTCACGCTGGGCGGCTGCGGCGGCTGCCATACGCCCACCCAGAAAGGCGAGCCTCTGCCAGGAAAGCGGCTGGCTGGGGGCGAAGTCTTCCGCACGTCGATGGGAACGGTCCTCAGCGCGAACATCACACCGGACAAAGACACCGGCATTGGGAAATGGAGTGAGCGGGATTTTCTGAATAAGTTCTACCAGTACCGGAGGTACGTCGAGCAAGGCTCGCCGAAAGTGGGGCCGGAGGGATTCACGTTGATGCCCTGGCTGCCGTTCTGCCAGTTACCGAAGGAAGACCTGAAAGCGATCTTCGCCTTCCTCAAGACTCAAGCTCCGGCTTACAACGCCGTGGAGACGCACCCGGCTGAACTTCAACCAGTTGTTCCCTCATCCTAAAGTTCGTATCGGTAACGACATGAAGGTGCGCTTGCCCTTCGCCAGTCTGGGCCGGAAGAGGCACCTCACCAGGCTCAGCCCAGCGCTTGGTCCAAATCCTCGATGAGGTCGTCGACATGCTCGAGTCCAATCGAGACGCGCAGCAAGTCGTCGGGAGTACGCGTGCCTGGGTGTTCGACTGAGGCCCGATGCTCGATGAGACTCTCCACGCCTCCCAGGCTGGTAGCACGCGTAAAGAGCTTCACCTTGCCGGCCGCGCCTATAGCCGCGTCACGGCCACCTTTGACTTGAAAAGCCAGCATGCCCCCGAACAACCTCATTTGACGGGCGGCGACCTCGTGTCCTGGATGTTCCTTCAGACCCGGGTAGTGGACAGCCGCAACTTTTGGATGGTGGCTCAAGAACTCCGCCACCTGAGCTGCCTGCTGCGACTGGGCCCGCACCCTCCAGGCCAGAGTACTGACGCCGCGCCGAATCAGCCAGCAATCGAAGGGAGAAGGCACCGCTCCGCCAGAGGTCTGAATCAACCGAATCCGACGGAATAGATCGTCTTCTTTCCGGCAGATCAGCGCTCCGCCGACCACGTCGCTGTGACCGCCCAGGTATTTCGTCGTAGAATGCATCACGACATCCACTCCCAATTCCAACGGGCGTTGCAGCACCGGCGTCGCCCAGGTATTGTCGCATGCAACCCATGCACCGGACCGATGGCCGATACCCACCAAGCGCTTGATATCGACGATCTTCAGGAGCGGGTTGGAGGGCGTTTCAAGCCAGAGCAGGCGGGTATTGGGAGTGATCTCTCTTTCGACCTGGCAGATATCGCTCATGTCCACTGTGGTGATCTTCAGGCCCCACCGTTCGAGGATCTGGCGCAGCTGGATGGTCGTTCCCCAATAGACGTCGAGTGGAGCCACAACGTGATCTCCCGGTGAAAGCGCCTGGAACATTGCCATCGAAGCGGCCAATCCTGAGGCGAAGGCCGCCGCACAAGCTCCGCCCTCCAGCTCTGCCAGACAGACCTCCAGGGCTGACCGATTGGGATTGTCAGTTCGGGAGTAGACGTAGCCGTGTGGAAACGTGCCGTCGGCGCCGCGCTCAAAGGTCGTCGCCAACTGGAGAGTGGAGGTGATTGCCCCAGAACCCGCGTCTGTGTTCCTTCCAGCGTGAACTGCGATCGTTTCGATCTTCATCGGCAATTCCTCCCCGTTCGGCGATGGAAGCTCCCAACGAGCCTCCGGGCGGGCCATCACTATAGAAAAGTCTTGATCCGGCTGCACAGTGGAAGCCTGGTTCTGCCGAAATCGGTCGCCGCATTCTCTCATAGTTCCAGAGTCTGCCGAGAAGCGTAGCGGCAGTGCCTGCACGCGCGAACCGAGCCCAAGAACTCCCCGGAACTCGGCTGAGGCTTCCACGGAAGCCTCACAGCCGCCGCAAACGATCGGCAGGTGGGCTCGGAGACTGGAAAAAAGCTCGGGCTACTTGTCGATTTCGAGTCTCCTGGAACGTCATAGATACAGACCGGCAGTTTGCCGGATCACTCCTGTTCACGAAAGGACAGACCAATGCGCTACATGCTGTTGATCTACGACAATGAAGCTGAGTTCGACCGCCTCTCAGAGCAGCAGATCAAAGAAGTCATGGCGGAATACGATCGTTTTACCGCCGACTTGAAGTCATCCGGCGGCTATGTCTCTGCCAACCGGCTAAGGCCAGTCGCATCCGCTACCTGCGTGCGGATCCGCGGTGGCCAGTCGATGCTCACCGACGGCAGGGTCCCGTCAAAGTCGTGAGCCTTCCCTGACGGTCGGGCTTACTGAATAGCCGCATCGACAAAATCAGTAGCCCGCGCGTTAGCAAGGGCTCGACCTCGACTCAAGGACTTACGAGACTTTGACGGGGCCCTGTCACCGACGGCCCTTTCGCAGAAACGAAGGAACAACTTGGGGGATACTACCTGATCGACGTGAAAGATCTCGACGAAGCCCTGCAGTGGGCAGCGAAGGTTCCCTCCGCAAAGTTCGGCTCCATCGAAGTTCGGCCCATCTGGGCCTGAAGCTCGTATCGCCTTGCGGGAGCGTTTGCCAAAGAAGAGCGCTTGCCCAAACCACTTGAGAAAGGATCAAAACCATGCGAAAAAGAATCGTTGGCGCCGTTGCATTGGCTTTGGCGGTTCTCTCGTTGCTGCCGCTTCCGCAGCGGGCAGCTACGCTCCCAGTTTCAAGATCCTTCAGTCTTTGATCGGAGACTGGGTTGAAGTTGACGCTCAGGGAAAGCCAGGCAACACAGTCGTTTCGTCGATCGCCCTAACCTCCGGCGGAAAGGCGATTTGGGAAACACTCTTTTCTGGTGGCGACCACGAGATGGTCACGATGTGCTCCTTAGAGAGTGTTTAAAAAGGCGCCCTTTGGTTCGTAGTCCCGCCTTTAGGCGGAAAGAAATGCTGTGGTTCCGGCTAAAGCCGGGACTACAAACGTAGCTGACTCCTTGAACCAGGCCTTTCTAAACACCCTCTTAGACGGGGAAAGCTTGGTGTTGGCCCACTACTGTGTACTGGGCAATACGCCCAGATATCGAGCCTGGCTTGAGAATGAGAAGCAGCTGGTCTACGAATGCCAAGGTGGGGCGAATATAGCGTCGGAGAACGACCGGCATATGCACCGTGGCAGCCTCACACTTCTCGGCCCGGACCATATTCAAACCGAGTGGCTGCAGTTCGAGAATGGGAAACAAGGCCTCAAAGCCAGCTTCGACTTGCTGCGGAAGAGATAGCCGCCAAGGGCCATCGCCTGCGGTCACTACCAAAGGCGGGTCGCGATGAGTGCCTCGGCCGAAACGGTGGAGAGAGTCTTTCGCGAGGAGTCTGGCCGCATTCTGGCCAGCCTCATTCGGGTGGCGGAAGGCATTGACTTGGCAGAAGACGCCCTGCACGACAGTTTTGCCGAAGCCCTCGCCCATTGGCCGGTGCAGGGACCGCCCGCAAATCCAGCCGCCTGGATCGCCACCCTGGCACGGCGCAAGTTAATCGACCGCTTGCGCCGCCGACAGACGCGCGGTGAAAACGAACTGCCGATCGACGAGCAACGGGAAAGCATCCGAGAACCGACCCTTGTGCCGGACTATGAGCTGGACTCCACACTCGAAGACGAAAGGCTGCGCCTCATCTTCACCTGTTGCCACCCGGCGCTAGTGTAGTGTCCAAGAATTAGATGGACAGTTGGTTTTGAGGTTTTCTGGTTCTGGGTTGAGTACAACCGGGCTGAATTTGCTCAAGAGTCTGACGACACCGCGAGAGTTTTGCCACGATGGATTCGACCGTGGCTGTCCAAACAAAGGGTTTCGGCTTTTCATTCCACACCTGTAAAAACTCCTCCATCGCCTTGATCAAGTCGGGGACACTGCGGAATGAACCACGGCGGATTCGTTTGGACGTCAATTCGGCAAACCAGCGTTCCACCAGATTGAGCCAACTGGAACTGGTCG
>VFZK01000176.1 GCA_016871215.1 Acidimicrobiia bacterium
ATCGGAGTCGACAGGGGAGACCTCGCTGTTGGTCTGGGTTCCCATGTTCTTTTAATGCATCGAATCTCACTTGTCCAGCGGTTTCCGATCTATCATCGGATTTTTAAACACCCTCTCAATAGAAAATCGCAACTCGCCAATCGCAAAAAACTTGTCCCTCACAAGTGACTCGTAGCGGTCGAGCTCACGACACAAGGGCTTTGAGTGCGGCCTCGAGCCGTTCCAGAGTTGCGGCGATGTCAGATTCCGTATGCGCCGCGGAGATCGAGCACTGTTTGGTGGCGAGCGGAAAGAAATAAACTCCGGCCGCAATCAACTTCTGGCGCAGCTTTTCATCCAGGCTGAAATCGTGATGGCCGGCCAGGTCGTGCCAATCGACGGGCGGGTGATCCATGAAATACAGGCAGAAGGCAGATCCCTGGCGAGCAACGATCGCTGTGATTCCGAGCTGGCGAACGATCGTCTGAATGCCTTCTTCTGCCTGCTGGCCGAGCTTCTCAACGTTTCGATAGACCTCTCCATCGCGCAACATCAGCCGTTCAATGCACGCGATGGAAGCTGCCGTGGGAACGGGATGTGCGTTGTAGGTTCCCGCCAACAGAGGCCTCTTCCCTGAGTCTGGATGGACAAACCAATCCATCAGGCCTTTCTTGCCGGCCAGCACTGCCATCGGATAACCGTTGGCTACTGCCTTGCCGAACACGACTAAATCAGGCTTGACGCCAGCAAGACTCGCGTAGCCTCCCAAAGCATGACGAAATCCGGTTTTCACTTCGTCGAAAATCAGGATGAAACCATACTCGTCAGCCAGCTGCCGCAAGCCTTCCAGATATCCAGGCTGGGGTTTGACGATGCCGATGTTCTGGAGGATGGGTTCTGTGATCAACCCGGCAACGGGGTAGCGCTCGCAGACCCATCGAGCCGAATCGAGGTCGTTGAAATTCACCGGGTGAACCAGCTGTTGGTGAGCCACGGGAATGCCCGAGCTGATGGGTTTGAACGGATACTCGCCAGGAGAAATTCGGGGACCGAGTTGTGCCAGAGGCGTCATCAGGTTGCAGGCCACGTCGTTGTGCCAGCCGTTGTAGCCGCCCTGCATCACGATGACGTGGTCCCGGCCAGTGACAGCGCGGGACAGGCGGAGAGCCTGGTAAGTTGCTTCGCTGCCCGTGTTCAGCAGTTGGACCGACTCGGCTGACGGCACGTTCCGGCAGATCAGCTCCGCCAGACGCCCCTCCATTTCGGTGGTCCCTGAGCCATACAGGCTGGCGCCTTCGCGCAAGGCCCGCACGACGGCTTCAGTTACGGTTGGATCGTTGTGCCCGAGGAAGTGGGGTGCAAAAGCCGCATGGTAGTCGATGTAACGATTGCCGTCGGCGTCCCAAAGATAGGCTCCTTCCCCTTTGACGAAAACGATTTCGGGCTGGGAAGCGCGGTTGACCGAAACCACTCCGCCAGGAATGAACTCGCGATTGTGTTCCAGGATGGCTGCAGACTTCGGATAGCTAGGCATAGTGGAGGAATTCCATTCGCTTGGAGTCGACGATAGAGACAGGTTTGGCGGAGGAGATGCAACCGTTCAGACAACGATAACGCGAAGCGAGACGAAGCATTTTCGATGGGTCAGCCGCATTTGCGATTGGTTTTCGAGTTGCGATTCGCGACTGAACAGTTGACTTGAGCGGATCGAAAATCGTCACGATAGAAAATGGCCCCTTCAAGTTCCGGCCCGACGAAGCACGTCTAGCCGATCATTGGAGCGACCGCGTCCCGAATCTCCAGCCGAATCCAGGCTTTGCTTTGTGCAGCGAGCGTTTTCGGGTTAGGCCGCGCGATTGGATGAGTTATGGGATACGGCGTTCCTGCACGCCAGACGGCTTGCGGCGTGAGCAGTCGGCGGATGCGTCGCATCTGCGATTGACAATCCTCGAGCTCAAGATCGACATCTTCCAACGCAAAGACAGCGACGTCTGCTTCTCTTCCGACGCCCAGGGTGCCGATTCGTTCTTCCCATCCAATCGCCTTTGCCGGTGCGACCGTCGTGCAGCGGACGACGTCGTTCAGAGGCATCCCCAGATGCAGCAGGCGGGTCATCACGGTCGGCAAGTCATAGGCCGGCCCTTCGCAGGTTCCAGAATGGAGGTCAGTGCTGATCGTGTCGGGCCAAAATGCCTCCTGGGCACACAGTTCACCGACGGTCCAGTTGAACGACCCCTGTCCGTGGCCGACGTCGAACAAGACGCCTCGTTCGCGAGCAAGCCGGACGGTCGCGCCGACTTTTCGGCTTTCCGGATCGACGATCGTACTGGGGAAACCGTGGTAGCAGTGCGTGTAGATGTCTCCGGAAGCCATTTTCCCCGGGCAGTCCCCCAGCGGCACGGTCGAGAACGCATGATGCACCATCAAGGGCAAGTTCAGAGCCCGCGCCGCTTCCAGCGACCGGCGATATGCCTCAGCCTCATGGCGCCCGTCGTCCGCGATGGAATCGGAGAGCCGTATTTTCACCCCCACGATTCGGTCACGATTGGCTTCGACGCACTCGATGCAGCCTTCGACGTCGGCCAGCTTCAACAAGTCCAGCTCTCCAGGGACGGAACGATCGCCGCCCAGCCCGGCAAACGCGAGACCCGCGCTGGAGATGTGCAGAAACGCGACCAACCGTGTTTTCGAAGTATCAACGGCAAAGGCGCGAAATCCTGGCCAGGTACAACAGCCCGCACTTCCCGCATCGACGGCCGTCGTGACGCCTCGGCCAAGGCAGTAATGGTCGACGTCGATACCGAGAGGGGTGACGCGATTGTAGCCGTGGATGTGCAGGTCGACTAACCCGGGCGTGACCAGCAGGCCCCGTGCGTCGAAAACGGCGCCCGCTAAAAGCGGATCGAGCGCCTCCTTCACCTCCGCGATGCGGCCAGCTGAAATCGCGACATCTCTCGAGGCGTCGATCCCATTGGACGGGTCGATGACTCGGCCTCCACGAATGATCCAGTCGTATGGTTTCGTCATGCCGATCGGTGCGTGTTGAGTGCGAACTGTTGCTTGGATGCGTTGCCCCTGTTGCGAGCAACGCTATGCGAACTCGGAATTCCCCCACTTTCCCCGCAAGATGTCAAGAACCATCAGAGTGAAGGAGCGACTCGGCTGCTACCACAGCACAATGCCGAAGGTGCTTGTCATGGCCTGTAGCGCAGAGCCCGCGTTTTGTGCGGGTCTGCGGCCGTGAAATCTGTGGTTCGCAATGTCCGGGTTTCATTGCTTTGCTCTGTGGACTGGCTGCGAAACCAGGCTCGATGGACGTCGCAACCTGTTTTGAACCGCGGCCAGTGCTACCCCGCTCATTTTCAAGCCGCAGACCTGCCAACTGCACAGGATCACCGCAGCCGGCGCCTTCTGGTTTAGACGAGACTTGGCAAGTTGTTTACGGCATGGAAAGAACCGTCGGAATCAAGTGCAAGCAGCCGAAATTCGTGTGGCCCCTCGGCGTGGTACGTGTTAAGCTAACGCCGATCAATGAGATCTTGCTGGGTTTGGCTCTGCCGGTTTCTTCTTAAATGGTTGATCATGCCATCATCAGCATCGTAGCCAGGCCATCGGTCGATGGTTGCAAAGCTGACGGGTATGTGCCTCGCGAAGCGACATGATGGCGTGAATTCCTGAGGAGCCTCAGTGCGTCAGCTTCACTGCTCTGGCGTTAGCGGCCTGCCGCTTTCAGCGGCCAGCCTCTTCCTATTTCTCTCGCTTGCACTTCCCCTGGTCGCTCAATCTCCGGTCGCCCATATGCCAGGAGAGCCGGCATTGGCTTCGATCTTCCCGATCGGAGTCCAGCGCGGAGCGGCGGCACAGGTCGAGATTCGGGGGTATGGCCTCGAAGGTGCTTATGCTGTCTGGTTCGTTGCGGAGGGCGTGAAGGCTCAGGTAGAGTCAGTTGAAGAGGTGAAGCCGGCCGAGACTAAGAAGAAAGAAGACAAGAAAGTTCCAGTCGAGTATCGCGTTGTGGCGCGCGTCGAAGCCAGCCCTGGAAGTCTGCTCGGCGCGCATCCGCTCCGTCTGGTTTCCTCTCGGGGCGTTTCCAATCCTGTGCTGCTTCATGTCTTTGACGAATCCGCCATCACGGAGGTGAAGACGCCTCATCAGTCGGCTCGAGAGGCCCAGAAGATCGCTTTCCCGGTTGTCGTCCATGGGCGAATCGGAACTGGAGGGCAGGTAGACTTCTATGAACTCGATGTTTCCAAGCCGGAACGAGTGAGTTTTGAGCTGACTACCAGCCGCGAAGCTGCCACTGTGCGTTTCCGGCCCCAACTGGCGCTCTATGAGGTCAAAGGCAGCTGGTTCGATGCGAACCGGCCTGTCCGCGTGGCTTTCACAGACCAGATGGACGGCGAAATGGTCGTGGTTGCGACCGATCCCCGCGAGAGGTCCGGCACACGGCTGAGTCTTCAACACCGCTTTCCGAAAGCCGGGCGCTACTTCCTCGAAGTTGGGTCGCTCTTTGGCAAAGGCGGGCCAGACCACGTTTACCAACTCCGGATTGTACCGGGAGATCCTGCAACGGATGGACGACACCAAACTTCGGATTGGCAAGAGCGCAGTTTTGCCAGAAGGCTGGAAGCCGACTGGCTGCGCAGCCTTTGGGGGAGGACGGTCAAGAAGGACACCTCTGCAGTAGGACAGCATCCAAACAGCGATTCGGCTGGCCTGGCCAGCGGAGGTTTGGAACGGACGTCCACACCCGTGCCACTCCCCGACCGAGCTTCGGCAACAGAGTTTGCCACTTTGGAAGAGAAAGAGCCCAACGAGGAGCCGCCTCAAGCGCTGGAGATTTCCATTCCGGCCTTGGTGGAAGGCGTCATTGAGCGTCCGAATGATGTAGACGTCTTTCGATTCAAAGCGAGCCGGGGACAGCGCCTGGCCTTCGAGGTTGAAACGCCAGAAGCAACGACACCTCGGTTCAATCCGCTATTGACGATCGTCGACTCGAACGGAACCGAGGTTCTCACCAACATTCAGAGGGCTCCTGAGTATAAGTCTGTGACGTCCTACTATCTGCGGTCGCTCAACGCCAAGGTGATCAACACGTTCGAACAAGAAGGCGACTACTGGCTGCGGATTCGGGACATTACCTCGCGAAACGGAGGCGCCGGATTCCGGTATCGCGTGTTGGTCCGGCAGCAGATTCCGCACGTCGGCGAGATCGAAGTGCAGACTCGCACGCGCGGGTTGGAGGATGGCAAGGCTGACCCCGCCCGCCTGAATCTGGTAGCCGGCGAGGCCAAGAAACTCACCTTGGCAGTCGACCACGAAGAGGGATTCTTCAACCCTGCGAACGTGATCTCGATCGTTCCCGAAGGCTTGCCGGAAGGAGTTTCAGCGTTCGCCGCCTCCAGCAGCTATTCTTTGGAGTCTCGCGTCAGGGAAGAACCCGTCTTTAAGGAAGAGAGTTTCTTGCCTAGGAAACAGAACGTCACGCTGGTGTTTCAGGCGAGAGCCGATGCTCCGTTGACGAGGATGCCAGCGACTGTTCAGATTGTTGCGCACGCCATCGTTGACGGAAAACCAAGTTCCCGTCTTACTGTCAAAGCAATTCCAATGATGGTCGTCAGACCACCCGAAGCCGCAGGCTTGAACCAGGCACGGCGCTAGGCTGCCGGCCCAAAACATCAATCGAATGCGATCAGAACTGCCTAACACATCTTCTACGCCCCTTCTGAGTGCTGTGCCTGTCATCACTGCGATGATCGGTCTGGCTCTTGTTGCTACCCCCTCAGGTCTTCGTGCTCAAGAGGCACAGAAGCAGATTCCCGCTGCAAAACCTGAGAAGATGTCGCGATCTGCGGTGACGCCGGGAACAGCGGACCAGAAGACCAAGGCAAAAGCGGTTTCGTTGCGCTTGGTTCCCCAGAACCCGGCCCTGTGGGGCGCGCAGGCTTCACAGCGCATTCTGGCGTTGGCGGCCTTTAGCGACGGGTTGGAGCGCGACGTCACTCTGGAGAGTCGTTTCTCCGTTTCGGATGAGAGAATCGCCAGAGTCGAGCGTGGGCGCGTGCTGGCTTTGTCCGATGGGCAAGTGGCGCTGACAGCGCACTTCGAGGGCCAGGTCGCAAGGACAAAGGTCCGAGTCGAAGAGACTGCGAAGGCGCGGTCGTCCAGCTTTGCGCGCGACATTGGCGGGATTCTCACCCGCAAAGGATGCAACAGCAGCGATTGCCATGGAGGAGTCAAGGGCCAGGGCGGACTCAAGCTGTCGGTGAACTCCAGCCACCCGAAAGAGGATTATCGATGGATTGTGGAAGGTGGCACCTACCAGGTGCTGAGCGCCGAATCGGCTGGCAGCAAGACCCCTCGCGTCCACCTCAAAGAGCCAGAACAGAGCTTGCTGTTATTGAAGTCGACCGCGACCGTTCCGCATGGCGGAGGCGAGCGGCTGAAGCTCGACTCCCGTGACTACCAGACCATTCTGAACTGGGTGCGGCAGGGCGCGCGCTATGGCGACGAGGGAGATCAACAGATCGTTACGGTCAAGCGAGTGGAGGTTTTTCCGACTGAAACAGTCCTAGACCCACAAGGCAAACAGCAGCTCCTGGTGACGGCGTTCCTCTCGAACGACCGGCAGGAAGACATTACAGATCAGGTTTTGTACCTGCCGAACAATCCCGAGGTCGTTGCCGTAGACCCGGATGGTCGCATGGAAGCGCTGAAGACGGGCGAGACCGCGGTCATGATTCGGGCGGCTGGGTCGGCGATCAGCGCACGCGTTGGCGTCATCGCGAAGCCGATAGAGAATTACCCCGTCATTCCGAGAAGGAACTTTATCGATGAACACGTTTTCGCCAAGCTTCGAAGGTTCAACATCATCCCGTCCGAGGTTTCGAGTGACGCGGAGTTCTTGAGGCGCCTCTGCCTCGATTTAACTGGCACGCTCCCTCCCGCGGCGCGTGTTCGCGAGTTCCTGGCTTCAAAGGATCCTCGGAAGCGGGACAAGCTCATCGAGACCTTGCTGAATTCCCCGGAATATGTGGACTACTGGAGCTTCCGCTTCGGTGAACTCTTCAGGTATCACGCCAGAGCGACGCAGCTGCTGAAAGATACCCAGCTCTATGGCGAGTGGCTGCGGGCCAGCATTGCTCAAAACAAGCCGTTCGATCAGATCGCCCGAGAACGGATCACGGCACAGGGATATGACGGCCCGTCCCGCTACTACTACCAGCTGCGTTTCCTGACACCGGCTCCCGACACGATCGCCGAGCAGATGCGAGTTTTCCTGGGCCGGCGTCTGGATTGCGCTCGCTGTCACAACCATCCATTCGAATCGTGGAGCCAGGATCAGTTTTGGGGAATGGCAGCGTTCTACGGCCGCATGGTTGACCTGAGAACGACGGTGATGGACGACTCGGTGCTGATCGACTATCCCGAAATGGCTAGCAAGGTCATTCATCCGCGCACGAAGCAGGTGGTGGAACCCAGGTTCCTGGACGGAACAGAGGTGCCGGAAAGCGAGCGGGCGGACTTGAGGATGAAGCTGGCCGATTGGATGATCGCGCATCCGTACTTTTCCGAAACGGCGGTCGACCGGCTGTGGGATTGGTTTTTTGGAAGAGGCATCGTGGAGCCGGTGGACGACGTGCGCAGCACGAATCCTCCCTCGCACCCCGAGCTGCTTGCAGCACTGGCTCGGGAATTCAGAGAACACCACTACGATCTGGAACACATGATGCGCTTGATTGTCCAGTCTCGAGCGTACCAGCTTTCCGGCAAACCGAACGAAACGAACCGTGGCGATCTGGTGAACTTTTCGCATGCGATCCCGCGATCGCTCGATGCAGCCGTGCTTTTGGACGCGATCTCGACGGTGACAGGCATTCGCGAAGACTTCCGTGAACCCGGACAAGCGGTGAACGCGACTCAGGCGCCGCCGCCTTCAGCGCGGGCGATCGACATGCTGCCGGACATGTGCCCTTCGCATTTCATGGACGTCTATGGCCGCAACGACCGCGCCACACTGCCGGAAGGGAAGCCCCAGCCTGCCCTCACTCAAGCGCTGCACATGATGACCGGCGCGACCTATACCGATAAGATCGCGAGGGAGGGCGGACGCGTCGACCGCTTGTTCGAGAGCGCAGCCACAGACCGGCAGATCATCGAGGAACTGTACCTGGTGGCGCTTTCCCGATTCCCAACGGCGCGGGAGACAGCGGAACTAGAGGCGATGATCCGGCGCCAGCCCAAGCGCAGGGAAGCTATCGAGTCTTTCGCGTGGGCGTTGATCAGTTCGCGGGAGTTCGCGTATAAGCACTAAACTGGCAGCTCAGGGATTTGCTGCGAGGTCGATCTTGGCTGCGCGAAAGATCGTTACGCCGGCATGCCACAAGTGGGAGCCCAGTCTGATTCTTCTGAAGGGCGGTTCTGGTAGGGAGGAAGCGATGGATTTCCGCCCTGCCAAGCCGAGCCGGTTGATTGCTTGGATAAGGAGCCTCCCATGAATCACTTAGAGTGCAAGACTTGTTCCGGGGGAGATTCCGGCCGTCGTGACTTTCTTCGAGTCGGAGGCCTGAGTTTCTTGGGGATCGGGATGGCGCAATACCTCAAGCTTGCTGAAGCCATGGCGGCTTCGGGCCTGTCTGCTTCCGCCCAGAAGAGCAAGGGACAGGCATGCATTCTCATCTGGCTGTCGGGCGGTCCGCCTCACATGGATACCTGGGATCCAAAGCCTAACAGCAACTTCAAGTCGATGGGAACGAATGCGTCCGGTATCCAGATTTCGGAAGTGTTCCCGCGTCTCGCGAAACACATGGACAAGTTGTCGGTGATCCGCTCCATGCACTCGGAGGAGGGCAACCACCCCGAAGGCACTTACTACGGAATGACAGGCCACCGGCCCAACCCGGTGATGCGTTTCCCGAGTTTCGGATCCATCATCACGAAGGAGTTGGGTCCGCGGAACAATATTCCTCCTTATGTGGTCACGCCTCCGCAGTCCTACGCCCACTCATACAATGCAGGCTTCATCGGCCCTGCCTACGATCCGATGGTGACTCCGGATCCGAACGAACCGGATTTCAGGCTGCCAGACCTGACGTTGCCCAAGTCTCTGTCTCCCGAGTTGATCGAAAGCCGGCAGGAGTTCTTGAAGGTGGTCGACCGGCTCTGCCGCGAAAAAGAGGAGTTTGCGGAATTCAACAGCATGGACGCGCACCGGGAACAGGCTTTGAAGATGATCTTGTCGCCAAACGTCAAAGCCGCTTTCGACCTCTCTCAAGAGTCCCAGCAGACTCGCGAGGCCTACGGCCGCAGCCGCTTCGGACAGTCCGTGCTTCTGGCGCGCAGGCTGGTCGAATCGGGATGCCGTTTCGTCACAGCCGAAGGGTATGAACACAGCGAATGGGATACGCACTTCAGCAATGACGACAAGCTCCGCAAAGACCTGGCTCCGCGCTTGGATCAGGCTCTTTCAGCGCTGCTCATCGATTTGAAGGATCGGGGTCTACTCGAGTCTACCGTAGTCGTCGTGATGGGCGAGTTCGGCCGCACTCCCAACATCAATCCCGAGGCGGGTCGCGACCATTGGGCGCACTGCTGGTCGCTGTTGATTGGCGGAGGCGGTATTCCGGGCGGGATTGTCGTCGGCGAGAGCGACGAGCGAGGGGCCTACGTCAAGAACCGCATGGTCACTATCGGAGACCTCTACGCGACGATCTACAAAGCGCTGGGCATCGATTGGAAGAAGACCTACGAAGGTCCCGGCAGGCGCCCAGTCTACATTGCCAACTCCATTGGCGACAAACCGGGAAATGCGGTGAGCGAACTGATCTAAACGGTTATGCGCGATGAAACGAGGATTTTGTTCTTGTGTCGGCGCGACACGGCAGCAGGTAGGGCGGGCTGTCCTCAGCCCACCGCGAAGTGCGGATGGGTTGGGAAAACGGCGCGGTGAGGACACCGCGCCCTAGTGCGCCTGAAAGCGCATTTGGTCAGAGAGGTGTAAGTCCTCTTCAGGCACGCCCTCTCCGGCCTGTAACCGACTGCAACTGCGTCGCCGTGAGGCGGGGTGGGGAGCCGGAGGAGGGGAACGATTAGTCCGTAGGACACGAACGCGATTCGGGCTGTCGGTGTCGGCGAGCCTGCTAGGGACTGGCGAAGCCCGGACTCACGCGAGTGAGAAGCCCGACACGCTGAGGGGTAGGGTGCAAAAGCGATGGTGGGAGCCCAAGGGTGGTTGGCG
>VFZK01000177.1 GCA_016871215.1 Acidimicrobiia bacterium
CCGCGCTGCCCAACACCTCTTGCACCATCTCATCGTCCCGCACGTATCTCACATGGTGCATTCGCGCAAAACCTAAGTAAAACATCAACACGGTCCCCATCACGAATTGGGCATTACTCAGACTCGCCGGCTGCCGCTTGACCGTTAGCTTCTCGTACAGCAGCTGCACAAACTCCAGCTTCTCCAACAACGCCGCCAGCGGTAACAGGCCGCCGTACGGGGTCAGCACCCCGCCTCCAAAGTCGTACCGGGTGGCCGCCCCGATTTTATTGGCTTTCCCCCGCGTTCTTTCTTTTCCGCTCGCAACGGCCTTTTCAGACCTCGGCGCTTTTGCTATCTTCTCCATTCGGGAGTGCTCCTTTCCTTGATCGCTCTATCAAGTCTGGATAGGTCGTCTTTGCAAACCGCCTATCCTAGGGCACTCCCGCTTTCCTTTCAATCCCTCCGTTCCGGTTCAGTCGCTATAAGCCCGTTCGGCGCATAATCTGGGTTTGACGAGGGTTCGACCATTGGCTACACTTTGAGGTCGCTTTCTGCATTCCCTTCTGGATCTGACGTCTGGGAGGCCGTTTGAAAGTCAGGATTGCTACTCTTTTCTGTTTTCTCGCCTTCGGAGCAACCTCGCTTGTCCAAGCGCAGCCCGACTATCTGAAGCAGGCTGAGGTCAAGGCTCGTGAAATACTGACGAAGGCGATCGAAGCGTTGGGTGGCGAAGCCTACCTGAAGATTCAGGACGTTCAACGAACCGGCAAGTTCTGGCAGTTCAGCAAAGACGATTTGCGCGGCGGGGCCTATTTTCAGTCGTTCGACAAGTTTCCTTTGAAGGAACGCTTCGAGATGGGGAAGAAAGGCGAGATCATCAACATCAACGACGGGGACAAAGGGTGGAAGGTCGAGTACAAAGTGGTCAAGGATCAATCGGCCGAAGAGATCGCGCTGTACAAGGCTGGCCTGAAGCACAGCTTGGACCGCATCCTCCGGGAGCGCATCGACGAAGCCGGTATGAAGTTCCGCTACCTGGGGAAGAGCCGCATCGACCTCGGCGAAGTTGAGGGTGTCCAGCTCATCGATAAGGACAACGACCGTGTCAAGATCTACGTAAACGCTGCGAACTTTCTTCCGGCAAAAATGGAATTCAAGTCGCCAGCTTTCGGAAAACGCTGGCCGAGCGACGACGAACGGATCTTCTACAACTATCACGAGGTTCAGAACGTCCAGATCCCGTTCAGCAGCGTGCGGTTTTCAAACGGCTACAAGGCCTCCGAGTTTCACCTCGATTCCGTAAAGCTCAACCAGGGGTTGCCCGACGCCCTGTTCACCCCCACCTACAAGCACAAATAGAGGCAAGCGAGAGCCGCCATGATACGAAGCACAACGGTCATTTGTGTCCGCAAAGATGGGAAGGTGGCGCTGGCGGGCGACGGGCAAGTGACGCTCGGAGAAACGGTCATCAAACAGAGCGCGCGCAAGATCCGCCGTCTCTATAACGGGCAAATTCTGGCTGGATTTGCCGGCTCGACGGCCGATGCGTTCGCTTTGTTTTCCCGATTCGAAAGCAAACTGGAGGAATTTCGCGGCAACCTCCCGCGAGCCTCGGTCGAACTGGCCAAAGAGTGGCGCACCGACCGGGCCTTGCGGCATTTGCAGGCGCTGCTGGTGGTCGCGAACGCAGACAATACGTTTTTGCTGAGCGGCAACGGCGACCTGATCGAGCCGGATGATGGGATTGCTTCCATTGGCTCCGGCGGGCCATTTGCCCTGGCTGCAGCCAAGGCGCTAATGAAGCATTCGAACCTGACGGCGCGCCAAATCGCGGAAGAAGCCATGTCGATTGCAGGGACGATCTGCATCTTCACGAACCTGGCGATCACGGTCGAGGAGTTGTAATGCGCGGGGCAGCTCAACGTCCGTGTCGTAGGCTGCCCGGCACGAGTCCGGAAAACTCGATGTGAAGAACACGGACAACACCCGCGCTCAGCGTGCATCGAATGAGCCGGTGCTTTCGCTTGTCACTCTCATGGGAAAGTCGTCGAGAGGAAATATGGTGATCTACTTACCGGGAGCCGTCGAAGGGGAAGAAGTCCCCTTGGACGAGCTGACGCCAAGGCAGATTGTGGCCGAGTTAGACAAACACGTCGTGGGTCAAAAGGCTGCGAAAAGGGCGGTTGCGATCGCGTTGCGCAATCGCCTTCGCCGCCAGAAACTGCCGCCTGAGGTAGCCGAAGAGATCATGCCGAAGAATATCATCATGATCGGCGCCACGGGCGTGGGCAAAACCGAGATCGCGCGCCGGCTCTCCCGGTTGTCGAACTCGCCCTTTTTGAAAGTCGAAGCGTCGAAGTTCACCGAAGTCGGATATGTAGGGCGTGACGTTGAATCAATGATTCGCGACCTGGTTGAAATCGCCATCGATATGGTGAGAGAAGAGAAGCTCGACGATGTCGCCGACAAAGCGGAACAGAACACCGAAGAGCGCATTCTGGATCTCTTGCTTCCTCCTCATCCTGCCGTCCCCAAAGGCTCGACCGCTCCAGAGGAAGCCGACAAAGCCCAGGAAACGTTTCAGAAGACACGGGAAAAGCTGCGCCAGCAGTTGCGCGATGGGAAGCTGGACGAACGCTCGGTCGAGGTTGATGTGCGAGAACGCAGTTTCCCGGCGTTCGAAATCGTCTCCAACTCGGGCGTCGAAGAGATGGACATCAATATCAAAGAAATGCTACCCGGTCTTTTCGGACAGAAGACGAAGAAGCGGAAAATGAAAGTTTCCGAAGCGATCGACTATTTGGTCCAGGAAGAAGAGCAAAAACTGATCGACATGGATCAGGTCACACGGATCGCCATCGAGCGCGTCGAGCAGAACGGGATCATCTTCCTGGACGAGATCGACAAGATTGCCGGACGCGAAAGCGGCCACGGGCCGGATGTCAGCCGCGAAGGCGTGCAGCGCGACATCCTGCCGATCGTGGAAGGAACCACCGTCAACACGCGCTATGGGATGGTGGGCACGGATCACATTCTGTTCATCGCTGCGGGCGCTTTTCACGTCAGTAAACCTTCCGACCTGATTCCCGAACTCCAGGGGCGCTTTCCCATTCGCGTCGAATTGGAATCGCTGACGATCGAGGACTTCGTTCGCATCTTGAGAGAACCCAAGAATGCACTGATCAAGCAATATGTGGGCCTGATGGAGACCGAAGGGATCAAGCTTTCCTTCACCGACGAGGCGGTGCTTGAGATCGCGAAGTTCGCCGCGCTGGTGAACGAGAGGACGGAAAACATCGGCGCACGCCGGCTGCATACCATCATGGAACGGCTCCTGGACGAGATTTCGTTCGAAGGACCGGACTTGAAAGAGAAGGACATGACCATCGACGCAGCCTACGTCAAGCAAATGCTGGAATCGATCGTCAAGGACCAGGATCTCAGCCGGTACATCCTGTAGCCGGGCCGGCTGTGGCCTTGGCAAGGCTGATTCCGGTTTGTTGGGTGGCGCACGGGTGCCGTTGTCCTGCTGCGAGCAAGTCCACACACAAAGCCCTCTCGGAAATGCCAACGTCGGATTGCCTGGCGTCTCGCAGAGCCACAATACGGCCTTCGACGAGCACTTGTGACTTGGCCGCTCGTCAGGGAAATTCTCGATTGGAGTGCTTAGGGTCAATCAAGCTGTTCCGCGCTGGCGAGTCCATTGCTAGCCCGGACTGAAGTGCGGCCCACCACACGATTGAACGCCACTCTCAGAGTCCCGCTTTTTCTAACTTGTGTCGTTTTGTCCCTATTCACCGGCTGCGGTAACGTAGGTCCGCCCCTTCCACCGCTGGTTCAGATTCCTGCTCCTGTTTCCAACTTAAGGGTTCAGCAGGTTGGGAAATCCGCCCAGTTGAGTTTTTCCCTGCCTAAACTCAACACCGATGGCTCAACCGCCATTACTGTGGCAGCCGTCGAGGTCTACCGGCTAGCGATATTGCGCAACCAGCCCGCACCGGACCCGAAGTCGTTCGCCGAAGCCGCTCAGCTATGGAAGACCGTTCCCAAGCAGGTATTAGCAACCTACCCGGAAGGAGAGCCGCTCTCGATCAGCGATGCTTTTGAGGATCTCGATTTGCGCGACGTTTTTCGACACTCACTGCACTATGCGGTCAAAGTCGTCAACAAGAAGAGCCAGGATGCGGGACCTTCGAACGTCGTTTCTCTCAACGTCGTTCCGTTGCCCGTTTCACCGGGAGAGTTGCGAATCGTTTCCAAGGGCGAGCAACACATCGAGCTGGCCTGGGACTTGCCCATTCTGAACATCGACGGAAGCACCGCGCGGCCTCCCATGCAGTTTAACGTTTATCGCCGAGCCGATTCTGCTCCGGGAACCCGCTTGAACTCCTCGCCGGTGGCAGGACAAAGCTTCAAGGACAGCTCGATTGAGTTGGACAAATCTTATGTATACTCCGTCCGCCCTGTCGTTGAGACGCCCAGCGGGTGGGTCGAAGGCGAAGACAGCTCTTTGCTCGAGGCAAGCAACGCCGATATCTATCCGCCGAAACCACCGGCTGAACTGACGGCCATCAGCAGCAGCCAAGGTATCAGCCTGGTTTGGCTGCCGAACACGGAGCCCGATTTGGCAGGCTACTGGGTTTACCGTAGTGGACCCGACAAGAAATTCCAGCGCCTCCAGGACGAGCTTCTGGCGACTGTGTCGATCATCGACAAAACTGTCGAGAAAGGGCAGACTTACTTTTACCGTGTGCGGGCTGTAGACCAGAAAGGCAACGTCAGCGAGTTCTCGGAAGAGGCGAGTGACGTCGTGGAATGATGTGCGGAAGAATCGGAATCGAACGAAGCCCGTGGGGGCGAAACAGTAGAGCGATGAAGGGGCTGGCTCAAAATTAAGGATGCGGTTATCGATTTCGGGAAATCCAGCGGTCCCGAGCCGTCAATTTGTTCTCAACACTATGGTAGAAGACCAAGATTCGCTGCTCCAAAAACTCAACGAGCTTAACCGGCAAGCCGAAGCCGGCGGCGGCGCCGAACGGCAGGCACGGCAACGAGCGGCGGGCAAGTTGACAGCCCGCGAGCGCATTGAGTTTCTGCTCGACGATGGCTCGTTCGAAGAGCTGGATAAGTTCGTCACGCATCGCTGCCTGGATTTTGGGATGCAAGAGCAACGGATTCCCGGTGACGGCGTCGTTTCAGGTTACGGACGCATCGAAGGCCGGCTGGTCTACGTCTTCGCCCAGGACTTCACCGTGTTTGGCGGTTCGCTCTCCGAGACCAACGCACAGAAAATCTGCAAGGTCATGGATCTCGCCATGAAGATGGGTGCTCCCGTCATCGGCCTGAACGACTCTGGCGGCGCGCGCATCCAGGAAGGTGTGGTGTCTCTGGCTGGTTATGCGGATATCTTTCTGCGAAACACATTAGCTTCGGGCGTCGTGCCCCAGATCTCGGCCATTATGGGGCCCTGCGCCGGAGGAGCCGTGTACTCCCCAGCCATCACGGATTTTGTGGTCATGGTTCGGAATAGCAGCTACATGTTCATCACCGGACCCGACGTTATTAAGACGGTGACGCACGAAGAAGTCAGCAAGGAAGAGCTGGGCGGGGCGTTGACGCACAACCGGCAGAGCGGCGTGGCTCACTTCGCGGCAGCGACAGACCGCGAATGCCTCAGCCTGATTCGGGAACTTTTCTCCTTTCTGCCTTCCAACAACCTGGAATCGCCGCCACGACGCGAATCTCAGGATCCGTCGGACCGGAGCGATCCTGCCTTGGACCACGTTGTTCCCGTCGAAGCCAACAAACCTTACGACATCAAGTCCATCATCCACAGCGTCGCTGACGAACATCACTTCCTGGAGGTTCATTCGCATTTCGCGCAGAACATCGTCGTTGGGTTCGCGCGCCTGGGTGGCCGATCCGTGGGAGTTGTGGCGAACCAGCCCGCTGTCCTCGCCGGCTGTCTCGACATCGATGCCTCCGTGAAGGCAGCGCGCTTTGTGCGCTTTTGCGACGCGTTCAACATCCCTTTGGTTACATTCGAGGATGTGCCTGGCTTTTTGCCGGGCACAGCGCAGGAGTTTGGCGGCATCATTCGCCACGGCGCCAAGCTGCTGTATGCTTTCGCGGAAGCTACGGTCCCCAAGGTCACCGTCATCACGCGCAAGTCCTATGGAGGCGCCTACTGCGTGATGGCTTCCAAACATATTCGCACCGACATGAATTTTGCCTATCCGACGGCCGAGATCGCCGTCATGGGGCCAGACGGAGCGGTCAACATCGTTTATCGCAAAGAGCTGTCCGAAGCGGCGGATGTGGCCGAGGAAAGGTCCCGCCGCATTCAGGAGTTCAAAGACCGTTTCGCGAATCCTTACCTGGCGGCCGAGCGCAGCTACATCGATGAGGTGATCCCACCACGCGATACTCGAAGAAAGTTGATCACCGCTTTCAATATGCTTGACACCAAACGCGATAAAAATCCACCTAAGAAGCATGGGAATATTCCGTTGTAGACCGCTCCGCCGAGGGGAGCCGAGGTTCGGGACACATCATAGACTCACGATGAGGACTCGCCTGTTTCTTTCTGCCCACACCCGCATTCCTGAGCGACTCGTTTTGGCTTTAGGCACAGCTGCCATCGCCTGTGCCATGGTTGTTGCCTCAGACGTGCCAACCCATACTTTCGATCCAAAGCAGATCCAGATTTCTCTGAATCCGGATTTGGACATCGTCTATCACACTCTGGCGCATCTGGCTTTGCCGGGAGATCCTTCGAACCTCTACTCCAAGGACTACATCGAACAGATTCAACAGGCCAAGAAAGACCTGGAGGTTGGGCAGACGAAGCTTGACCAGCTTCAATCCGCGTTGGAAACGAACTACCGAAAGCTGCCAGGATTGCGTTTTCTGAACCTGGCGCCCTTCATGGCGGATGACTACGCCTCTTTCAAGCAGGCGCTCGCCATGATTGATTTCAACTTCCGCAACGAAGCCGAGGATTCCCGCGAAACCTACGAAGAGCGAAAAGCACGGGAAGCGTTGGCACCGCTGTTGTTCGGCAATACCCGGCGGCTGATTCCGTTGTTCAAGAATCGCTTCCCAGATCCTGCAGAGCACGAGTTCCTGAAGCAGTTTGCCGAGAGCATGGACGACGAACGAGACCGATTCTACAAGCATTACCGCGAGGCCCGAACCGAGGTTGACCAGGCGAGCCAGGAGAGGTTCGAGCGGTTCTGGAAGTCCGAAGGGGCCAGCATCGTGGGGCCCTGGGCCAGCCGATCGGGCGTGAACGTGTTCAACATTTATCTCTGTCCGGTGATGAAACGGAATGGGCACGGCGTTCCTGTCAACCAGGAACAACGAGTGCTGTTCCATGTCGTGGCCCCGCTACCGGAAACCAAGGCTGAGACGCAGCAGGCGCTCTTTGTGGTGTTGCACGAAACCACGCACCGGTTGACGGACCGGTTCGTTGACTCGGCGGCGACGATTCCGGAGAATCGCAGAGCTGCCTCGCGAGAGAACGCGGTGTTCTATGCGAATCACCTGTTCCTGAAGATTCGATACCCCCAGCACCATGAGGCCTATTTGAGGTTCTTCCTGAGCCTCAGCGAATCTAAGCTGTCTGTAGGGGCAGTCGAGCAGGAGTTTCTCAAGAATTATCCGGTCGAGGCGTCGTTGCAGGGCGCACTGAGTGAGCTAGTCAAGTCACTCCACTAGGGACGGGCGGCGTCCAGAACAGGGGAACTGCCACGGCGTTGGGATGGCGAGAAGGCGGGCTGCCACGCGGCAAGTCTTCGGCTCTGGGCGGTTCGGTGGAAGCCTTCCCGTCCCGTCCTCGATTGGCCTTGAATCGCTTGGTGGTTCCAGGGTGTGAACCTCCGAGCTCGGAAGCGAGCCAGATTGACATGTTTCGAAAGATCCTGATTGCCAACCGTGGAGAAATCGCCGTTCGCGTGATTCGTGCTGCCAGGGAGCTGGGCATCGCGACCGTGGCGGTTTACTCCGAATGCGATCGCGCAGCACTCCATGTGCGGATGGCCGACGAAGCCCGCCTGTTGGGTCCGTCCCCGTCTCTGGAAAGTTACCTCAACATCGATCGAGTCATCGAGGCAGCACTTTCGAGCGGTGCTGAAGGAATCCACCCTGGTTACGGTTTCTTGTCGGAGAATGCCGAGTTCGCGCGGCGATGCGCGAAGGCCGGTGTGCAATTCATCGGGCCGCCCGCTTCGGCCATGGAACAAGTGGGAGGCAAGATCGCGGCCCGCAAAACGGCACTGGACGTGAGGGTCCCGGTTGTTCCAGGTACGAGAGCGGGCGTTCACAATCTCGAAGAAGCCCGGGGAGCCGCCGAGGAAGCGGGTTTCCCGGTCATGATCAAAGCTGCGGCTGGCGGCGGTGGTAAAGGCATGCGCGTTGTGGAAGAGGCAGGCCAGTTGCCTTCCGCACTTCGCGATGCCCAGGCCGAGGCTGCCGCAGCCTTCGGCGACTCGACAGTGTACATCGAGAAGCTGATTCGAGACCCCAGGCACATCGAGTTTCAGATTCTGGCAGATCGCTATGGCAACGTGATCCACTTGGGCGAAAGGGAATGCTCGATTCAGCGGCGGCATCAGAAGGTGATTGAAGAGTGCCCCTCCCCACTGATGACCCCAGAGCTGCGCGCCACGATGGGCGCAGCGGCGGTCCGCATTGCCAAAGCGTGCGGTTACGAGAACGCGGGAACCGTCGAGTTCCTCGTAGACAGTGAGCGAAATTTCTATTTCCTCGAGGTGAATACCCGCCTCCAAGTGGAACACCCCGTGACGGAGTGGGTCACGGGCATTGACCTCGTGAGAGAGCAGTTCCGCATTGCAAGCGGCGAGAGATTGAGCTTGCGCCAGGAGGACGTCGAATGGCGTGGCGCCGCGCTGGAGTGCCGCATCTACGCTGAGGATCCTGACAACAACTTCTTTCCTTCGCCAGGCAAAATCACCTCGCTCAGAACGCCCTCCGGGCCGGGCATTCGGGACGACAGTGGCATCTACGAAGGTTGGACCGTGCCCGTGTTCTATGACCCGCTGCTCTCCAAACTTATCGCCTGGGGCCGGAACCGCAGCGAGGCGATCGTTCGAATGCAGCGAGCGCTGGGAGAGTATCAAGTGGCTGGCATCAAAACCAATCTCCCGTTCTTCAGATCGGTGCTTTCGCACGAACGGTTTCTGGCGGGCCAGCTGAGCACCAGCTTTATCGACCAGTGCTATTCGCCACAGACGCCGTCGCACGGTTCAAACCTCCAGTCCCTAGCCGTTGTGTGTGCCGCGCTGCACGCGAGTCTCGATGGAAGTTCGGCAGTCGCAGAAAAGCCAGTCGAAAGCGCCTGGAAACAGGCGGGACGTATCGAAGGTTTGTACAGAAGATAGGACTCAAGAACGCGCAGCCAGTCTGAGACGACATTGAAATCGATCCGACAATTCGAAAGCCTGATCGACCAGCAGTGGGTAGCGATCTCCCTGGAAGCGCTTACCGAAGGCTACCTGGCCCGCTTGCCTCACGCCGAGATGAAGTTAGACGTGGCCGTTCTCGGCAAGGGTCACTACTCGCTCCTTATGGAGGGGCTTTCTTTCGATGTGACAATTCATGGCAGGCAAGGCCATTACCAGGTCACAGTCAATGGCAACGCGTTCGAGGTCGTCCTTCGCGATCCCAAACAACTTCGGCACCTTGCTGGAGAGGGCGTCGATTCGGACGGCCCGGTATCGGTCTCGGCGCCGATGCCGGGAAAACTGGTTCGTTTGTTGGTGGCAGAAGGCGACTCGGTCGGCGAAGGCCAGGGAGTGGCGGTGGTTGAAGCAATGAAGATGCAGAACGAACTCAAAGCTCCCAGAGCTGGGATCATCGAGAAAGTTCGAGTGGCAGAAGGACAGGCGGTAAACGGCGGAGAGTCTCTGCTCACAATTCGGTGAAGGCTCTGGCCGCCTACTCCCTCTTCGGCATTACCGATCAGCACGACTTCCAATCGGGCTGCGGAGAGCGCACACAGGAGCTCGGCGAGGAATCCCTCGTCAAAAGACATACCGGCCGTTCTTGCGCTTCTTGAGGAACATCAGCTGCATCCGTTCCTTAGAGGGTGTTTAAAAACCCTCTGAATGCTGCGCCAGGCGGCGGAGCATCAGGTGAATCATGGCGATCTTGATGAAAGCCTCACTGGTTTCGGGCAAATACTCGTAGTCCTTGCTGAGTCGGCGATAA
>VFZK01000178.1 GCA_016871215.1 Acidimicrobiia bacterium
GGGAACGTTGGATTTCCTGCTGGAGGCCCGTTATGACTGATTCCGCATCCTGCAGCTTGATGACTTTCATGCCATCAGGATACAACAGTCGGAATCTATTCGCAATTACTTATAGCCCAATGTATAGCTTGACCTGTGGCCAGGTGGCTTCAACCACGATTCGCATCGTTCCTCAGCGTTCACGATTTTGACAGGACCTGACGGGCGGCGTCGGGCGGCGTCGGGCGGCGTCGGGCGGCGTCGCAACCTTTACTTCAACTGCCTTTTTTGCTACTGTTGCCGCCGAATCGGCGAGGAGACTGGCGAATGTCGGGACATTCAAAGTGGCACAGCATCAAGCACAAGAAGGGCGCTGCCGATGCCAAGCGCGGCAAGATCTTCACAAGCATTATCAAGGAGATCACCGTGGCTGCTCGTATTGGAGGCGGCGATCCCGATGGCAATCCGAGACTGAGGACGATAATCGACAAGGCGAAAGGCGTCAATATGCCCGCTGAGAACATCAAGCGGGCCATTCAAAAAGGAACGGGCGAACTGCCAGGCCAGAGCTATGAGGATGCTACGTACGAGGGATTTGGACCGAGCGGCGTCGCTGTGGTGGTTGAGGCACTGACCGACAACAAGAATCGCACTGTTTCCGAAATCCGGCACCTGTTTAGCAAACATGGCGGCCATCTGGGCCAAACGGGGTCAGTCGCCCACATGTTCAATAAGAAGGGGTTGATCGTTGTTGAGAAATCGCGGGTTGGCGAAGACGCCTTGATGTCGGTGGTCCTCGACGCCGGTGCGGAAGACCTGCAAAGCGAAGGCGAGGCTTTTGAGGTATACACGGCGCCCAAGGACTTCGACGCTGTCGTGACTGCGTTGAAATCGAGCCAGATCGAGCCGCTGTCTGCCGAGCTGTCGATGATTCCCCTGACCAGCGTCAAGCTCGAAGGGAAAGCTGCCCAGCAAGTGCTCCGCCTCATGGAAGCTCTGGAGGAGCACGATGACGTTCAGAAGGTTTTTGCGAACTTCGACATCGATGAAGCTGAGATGGAAGCTGCCGCTTCGTAGCCTGGCTGGATCACAATTGGCCGCCCGCAATTGACCTGGGCGGCCTTTTTGTTTTTGTTGTCTTTATCCTTTCGTCTGTAGCGGGTAGAGCCGACCCTCCAAACCGTCGCCTCCGACCAACCTCATGCGAGTTCTGGGCATCGATTGTGGATCACAAGTCACTGGTTTTGGAATTATCGACAGTGGCGAGCAGCGCCACCACTTGGTAGTGGCGGGTGCCATCCGGCCACAGCCGAAGAAACGTTTCAGCGAGAAGCTGCTTGAGATTCATCACGAGCTCGATCAGCTGATTGCTGGCTATGGTCCGGACATCATGGCCGTAGAGGACCAGTTTTACTTTTCCAACTTCAGAAGCGTTCTGAAACTCGGGCAGGTCAAAGGCGCTGTCATTCTGACCGCCGCCCGAGCGGGTATCCCAGTCGTGGAGTACAGCCCACTCGAGATCAAGAGCGCCGTTACGGGCTATGGCAGGGCCGAGAAAAGCCAGGTTCAGACGATGGTCGAAAAACTCCTCCGGCTTGCGGCTCCGCCCGAGCCTCTCGACGCCTCCGATGCGCTGGCGTTAGCCATATGTCATATCCATACGTCGGCAACGCAGGTCCGGATAAGGGCTGCCGCGTCGACTGCGGCAGCAACACGGCACGGTGATGAGCCATGTTGAGAATGCGCCTTGTCGGAGCGGATCTTCTGGTCGTTGCCGGCTTCGCCATCCTGGTCCAGGCAGCCTCAAGCCCACAGTTTCTCTGGAAGAAACAAGACTCGCGCGGGGTGATCGAGTCCTATGGAGTTGAGCTGAACGGAAACGGGAGCGGCCAGTTTCACTTCCAAAGGCGCGACCAGGATGAAATCAGACAAGCGATCGTACTGAAGTCCTCAGCCATTGAAGCTTTGCGAGCGCTTTTCCGAAAAGCGGATTTTCTGGAGGAGTCGCGAAAATTCATTAGCAACCGCAAAGTGGCTTACACGGGTACAAAGACGGTGCGTTTCGAGGACGGGACGAGACGGCGCGAGGTGGTTTACGACTACACGGAAGACCGCACGCTACAGGAAATTACGAACTTCTTCGAGAATCTTTGCCAACAGGAACGGGCCCTCTTCGAAATGGACTTGGCCCTCAGGTACGACCGGCTCGGCATCCCCAAGAAACTAGATGAGTTGGACCGCAATCTCGGCGCGAACCGAATTGTCGCCCCCGAACGATTCGCACCGATTCTCGAAAAAATCCATGCGGACCAGACACTAATGAACCTGGCCAGAAAGGAAGCCAAAAGGCTTCTGTCCAAACTCGAGAAGATGCAGTCGAATTGACCCTCGCCTCCAGTCCCTGAAGAAAAGACCTTTTTCGAACCTTTTCCGCTCTGCTTGACAACCTTCACAAATCCTCTACCATCCTGATTAGGTAGGCCAAATCAAGCCGTTCGCCATGGAGGTTCCCATGCGCGCCAGATTCCTTCTTCTCCTGTTCGCCTGTCTGGTTGTGAAGCCAGTCGCTTCTGAGGCTGCCGATAGTCGGGTGGGCCGGTTGCTTCGGGTGAGCCTGCTCGAGGGTGACGTTACCTTTCAGCGCAACGATCTCGAGCGGTGGGTCGATCTGAGCATCAACACCCCAATCCTCGAGGCCGACAAAGTGTGGGTCGGACGCGGTGGAAAAGCGGAGATCGAATTCGAGAACGGCGCCTTCGCCCGGCTTTCCGAAAACACGATCGTTGAGTTCTCTCGCCTGGCCGAACTCGAGAGTCGCGAGGAAGTCGAAGTCAGGCTCGTACAAGGCCTTGCCAGCTTCGAGATGCGTGCGGCGCCGGCGTTCGCGGTCCGCACCCCGTTGTTTTCTGCGCGGCTGAAGGATGCTGCTTCGTTTCGGGTTGAGGTAGAGACAGATGGCTCCGGTAGGCTGGTCGTCTTCGATGGAAAGCTGGAAGTATCTGGCCCGAGTGCGCAGCTCTTCGTACAGAAGGGCGAACTGGTTCGCTTTCTGAGCCACGACCCGGATCGTTACTATCTTGAGACACACTATGTGAAGGATAGTTGGGATCAGTGGGTTGATGAGCGCCAAGATTACTTGGCCACCACCGTTTCAGAACGGTTTCACTACGGTGATC
Source organism: Acidimicrobiia bacterium (assembly GCA_016871215.1). Classification (GTDB taxonomy): domain Bacteria; phylum Acidobacteriota; class Terriglobia; order Versatilivoradales; family Versatilivoraceae; genus VFZK01. Next base: position 3,156 of record VFZK01000178.1, read on the forward strand.
GAGGCTGGACAACGGCGGATCTCTATCGTCATGGAAACTGGCATGACGTTCCGACCTATGGAAGAATCTGGAGGCCTTCCGCGGTGGCAGTCGATTGGGTTCCGTTCCGGTCTGGACGATGGGTCTGGTACTCGTCGCTAGGCTGGACTTGGGTCTCATACGAGCCATGGGGCTGGATTCCATACCACTACGGGCGATGGGCCAATGTCACCGGCTATGGCTGGAGCTGGGTGCCGGGTCCTCGATACGTTTCGTGGTGTCCCGGAGCAGTTAATTGGGTGCAGGGCGCCAACTGGGTGGGGTGGGTTCCCTTGGGGCCGCACGAGCCCTGGTACGGCCACGGAATCGGAGGGGTCAACGTCTTCGTGTCGAAGAACTTCGGCCATCGCGGTTCGGTGACCTATCTGCCGCACGACAGCTTTGTCAATGGCACACCGGCTTACGGATTCCGTTCGCCGCGCAACCCATACGCCGACGGAAGAATCATCGCTGGCCAACCTCCTATTGCTCCGACTCCCGCCAGCCGGATGCCGCTCGCCGGCGGTTCAACGGAGCGTGTATTCACCAATGAAGACCTCGAAGCTCGCCGCAATCTGCATGAGCGCATCTTGTCTGCCGGAAGGAATCCGGGATCGCAGAATCCCACCGCCGAAATGGAGCGGCTGCGACAAGAGAGACGCCGCGCCAACACCGGTTCTGGATTCACGAGCAGCATGCCTTCGGCCGGAGTTCCTGGCATCCGCACGATTCCAAGCGTGCCTGCCACAGCACCGGCAGCGCGCGCTGGCACCAGGACATATGACAATTGGAGCGGGGGTAGCAGCATGCGGTCGGAGCAAAGGCAGCGCATCTACCGTCTGGATTCCCCTGGCTCCGGGGCCGACGGTAAGCTGGAACATCGGCGCGGACCTGCGAACTGGGCGCGACCCGCACCTCAGATGCCCCAGCCCTCAGTTGACTTGCAGCCGGAGCGGGCAACCGACATTAACAATCGCCAGCGCGTCTATGAGATCTATCGCGGTAGAGCGGAGTCCGGCAGAACGGACCGGTACTCACCTCCGGACATCCATCGTCAGCCTCCCCATACCCGGTACTACGCTCCACCCTCTCCGCCACCGGCCGTCAGTAATCCAGCCGGTCCACCTGCTTCCTACAATGGCCCAGCCGTAATGCCGGTGGGACCGCCAGCGGGGTACCAGGGACAGCCAGTCTCGCGAGAATCGACGGCGCGATCTCACTCGAGACATGCGGATTCAGGCGCTAGCACGCAGGAAAGTCGCGGGGCTGTCAGGGGAAGAGTTGGAAGGTAAGTCGCAAGACTCAAGAACTGCAAGGAGAATTTGCGTGGGCGGCTTGGCCCCCGCCACGCTAACTACGCGACTCAAGAGAACAGTGTTCGCACAAGGAGCCAGTATCCGCCGGCCAGAGTTACGAGAAGCGAACAGGCAGGAACGCAGCGAACAGCAAAGAATGGCTGGGACCTGAGTCTCCAGACCAGGGGCAGTACCAGCAGCATGATGCCAATCTGACCCAGTTCCACCCCCAGATTGAACGACACCAGAGGTACCGCAATGCCGACACCGTTTGTGCCAACGCCGAGTTCCCGCAGAACCGACGCAAAGCCGAAGCCATGCACCAGTCCAAAGCCAAACGTCAGCAACCAGCGCCAGCGGAGGTCGCGCTGCCAGAGGTTTTCCAGCCCAACATAAACGATCGAGACCGCGATTAACGGCTCGACGACCGACGACGGAATCCTGACGAGATCCAACGCAGCCAGCGCCAGAGTGATGGAATGCGCCAGCGTGAATGACGTTACGATCTTTGCCGTTCCGTAGAAAGTGCCTCCCGCCAACAGCAAAGCCAACAGAAAAACAACGTGATCGTAACCCGTCAGGATGTGCTCGACCCCCAGAGCGAGGAACTGCCGAAATGGCTTCTGGCGGGTCTCGGCCAAAGCGAGTCGGGCAAGATCGGAGTCAAACGTGTCAGAGCTGCCGTCCAGGATTCGTTCCGCTAGTGTCTGGGCTCCGCTGCCCCGCACGACCAGGAACTGCCGATGACCTGGCGTGAGTCTGGCCGGAAGCGTCGACCGCACGTGGAGCTTCGACCCATCAGGCATCGGGAAATGCAACCGAAATTGGATAGTATTATTAGGCTCAGACTGCACGATCACTTCGTGCGGCTCGAGTCGGCGTTCGTCAACCGCAATCTCGAGTGCCGCACGAGCCAGAGACTGTAATCCAGCCTGTGTCGATGAGGCGGTTCGGCCGCCAGCGAAGCCCTGCCCCGCGGCAACAAGACTCTCCACTTCAGTCTGTGCAAAGGTGAGCTGCACGTGCAACCGTTGTGCCTCGATTCTCAGCTCGGCCAGGCTCAATCCGATCTCGTGAGCGGAGACCTTCGACACGAACAGGCAGGCGATCAGCACGAGGCTCACAGCCACGATGAGCCGAGAGGCCGCTCCATCTACTTGGGAAAACCCTGTGGCCCTGCCCTCAATGTACATGCCGGCCTCCGTCGACGCGGATGCATTCGCCGGTAATGAAATCGGTATCGATGAGGCTCGCCACCGCTTTGGCGATTTCTATTTCACCGCCCCATCGCCCCAGAGGTGTGGCGCGGCGAACCTCGCGATCCTCGTCTTCCGTCAGATCGGGCGGAGCAAGAATCGGACCCGGAGCGATCGCGTTCACCAGAATCTGATCTGAAGCCAGCTCAAGCGCGAGACATTCCGTGAGGCCAACGATGCCAGCTTTGGAAACGTAGTAGGGCAGAAATCCCTTGTACCGCGGCCTGCCGCTGGCCGCGATCCAATCGGCGAAGTTGATGATTCGGCCTCCCCCGTTAGCCTTCATCACAGGAACCACCCCTTGGGCACACAGAAAGGCGCTTTTGAGGTTGATGTCCATGTTGGCATTCCAATCCTGCTCGGTGGTTTCCGCAAACGGTTTGAAGCGGTAGATCGAAGCCATGTTTACCAGGATGTCAATCCTGCCGAATTCGTCGACGACGCGGCGCACGAGACCTTGTACCTCGGCCGCCTTTGAGACATCTGCCTGGACGGACAGCGCCCTGCGGCCAAGGGCACGCACTTCGGATGCCGCCGCCTCCGCTTCATCGCGCGACCGGTTGTAGCTGAGGACCACATTGGCACCCCTGCGTGCCAGCTCCACGGCAACCACGCTCCCGATGCGCCGCGTGCCCGTGATCAAGGCCACCCTATCTTTGATTTCCATGGTTAGGCATCCCCATAACAACAAACCGCTCGCTCAAGATTGAGACTCCTTCCCAGCCCAGTGGGTGGCGAGCGAGGAAAGACTGGCCAAGTCCACACAACTTTCTCTACGAATTCGGAAGGCGATTCGGATGTTTACTCTGGGTGAGTTGGCAGGCAGGACGGTGAAGGCCGGCTCAATCGAACCGATTTTCAGTGCACGAGGACACCGGCGTAGCCGACAACCTCCTTTCGGTTGCCGCTCACGTCGCCCGATGTGGCGTATTTGACAAGCTCTGCCTTCCGGGAACCCAACGGTTGTATCCCATGCATCATAGCGACTGTTGGCCCATAGCCGCACATGGAAATGGCTTCGGCCTTCACCGTGTCGTACAGCCCTTTAGGATCTAAAGCCAGGATGCGATCAATGGCTTTTCGATCTTTCACCCGGGTGATTTCGTCTGGCTCGAAGTGGTTCATATCGCTGCTGGCGACAACGAGAACTTCTTCGCCGAGCTCGGCGATTGAAGCCTCAATGCCCTTCCCCAGCCTCTCCAGCGAAGCGTATCCGCCAACGCCCACGGCGATGGGGACCAACTGGACGTCTGGGCACAGGTGAACCAGGAACGGAAGCTGAACTTCCAGCGAATGCTCGAACTGGTGGGCCGTTGCATCCTCGGTGAGCAGATGGCAGTGTCGCAGCAGGCTTTTCGCCAAGGCTCCATCGATCGGGACTCGTCTAAGCGGGATCTCCCAACTGCCTTCGCTCATGATCGATAGCGAGGCTCCCAGGCCGGTGTGGTTGGGGCACAGAACGATCGCTTTAGCCGGAACCCTCAGCCGACTGTACACGGCGCCGGCAACATGTCCTGAATACATATATCCGGCGTGTGGAACAACGATACCCGGCGCACGAACATCTGCCCTCAGCTCCCCTAGATACCGGGCAAGATCCGATTCCAAAGTCTTCTTGTCGGCCGGATAGAACCTCCCGGCAACCGCCGACTTTCGCAGCATGAGGCCCCCTTAGCAGCGTGTCTAACCCTTGGGCGCCTGGTATCCCTCCTTGGCGCGCGCAACCACGTTCTTGACGATGGCGCCGTTCTCGTCAACCACCTCAACTTTGATCTTGCGGAACTTGCCATCCTTGTTCGGATTCGTCGATTGGTAACCCATGCTGTACTGGTGCCTCAGCTCGATGCCCACTTGCTGCAGAATGCCCGGATACTCGCCCATGAAACGGGGAAACCAGGCCTTGCCGCCGGTCCGCTTGGCAAACGTATTCAGCTGGTTGTCTGCCTGCAAATAGGTCAGGCGGTCCTCGGGGGCCAGGTAGCCGCGGGCGTCAAGATATTCGCGCGCCAACTGCATCATGCCGATGCAGTAGATCACGGCGTTGGTATTGTTCACGCGTTTCAGAATGGTATCGAAGGTGATCTTGCTGAACGTATCGATTCCAGTGCCGATCAGCAGCACGGCCTTTTTCCCGTCAACTTCTTCAAGGCGGTCCAGGACGTCTTTCAGCGCGTCGAACACGTTCGTCTCGCTGAAGCTGGGAATGCGCATGCGATTCAGTCCCGCGTAGAGTTCCCGTTTGTCCTGCGTAAAGTCTGCCAGGATTTCCGGACGCATGTCGTACGCGACCAGGGCGGCCCAGTCGTCCGGTCTCAGCAACTCGATGAATCCCGCTGTAGGCGTCACGACGTCGTCGAACCACCACGCAAGAGTCCTGGCAAACTCGACCAGGACAACGATGGTTAACGGCGCACTCGTTGGGCTGAAGTTGGTTACCTTCTGCTCGATCTTGTCCTCAAAGACCTTGAAGTTCTTCTGGCCAAGGTTCGGGATGAAGTTACCCCGCTTGTCGGTGACGACTACATCCAGGTTGACCAGCTCGATCTCAACCGCCAGCGTGAAATTCTCTTCGGGCTTTTCTCCCGCCGGTTTCTTGGGCGAGATACGCTTTTTCTTCGGCGGAGCCTGCTTCTTCGGTCCAATAATTGTGTCGCTCTCGGTCTGTTTAGGCCCCTGGGTTCCCGTTTCCTTCTCAGGAGCTTCACCTTGCTGAGCCGCGTCGGCGGCAAACCAGCTGTCGGTCGCCATCAGCATTCCAAAAACGACAACGAACACGATCAATCCTCGCCAAACATTCTGAATCGATCCCCTCATGAACTGCCTCCCTTGACATTCACTCTCGACTTCCCAATAGGTAGACGCTCTGAACAGAATTCGCCTTGCGGGCTTCTAGCCGCAGCCGGCGTCTGGAGCATCCCGGAAAACTCAGATGCTCTCTCCGGTTATTCCGTTCAGCCCCGGCCGAACTTTGGATCGATCACTACGTCGCCCGCCCGGTCATTCGGAATCTGGCAGCACCGTTATTCGCTGAAGTTGAATCGAACATCTCCAATATCTTGCAACGCGCCGCGCATGTACGACTTGATTTTCTCCACCAGTCGTTTCTCCGAAACCCGAATTGCCTCGCGCGTAACGCCATATTGGTCCGCAATCGCCTGCAAGGTCTGAGGCTCATCAGCCAGGAGGCGGCGCTGTAGAATGATGCGGTCTTTTTCAGACAGCCCTTTCGAGAACTCGGTCAGCTTGCCGTCGATATACTCCTTCAATTCGCCGGCCGCCAGCTTTTCGTCGATGAGCTCTTCGGTCGATCTGAGCCGGTCCAGGTAGCTGCTTCCCGAATCTTCCGAAACCCGCTGGTCGAGCGAAAAGTCGGACGACTCGATGCTCTTCTCGACTGCGATGACGTCCTCCTCGCTAACATCCAGAGCCTGGGCAATCAGATGGGGACTCGGCGTGATTCCCTGAGCTTCCAACTTGCGCTTTTCTTTGCGCAGATTCATCAGGATTTTGCGCCGGTCGTTCGTCGTTCCAACGCGCACAATACGGAAATTGTCGAGAATAAACTTGATGATGTAGGCTTTGATCCACCAGGTGGCATAGGTCGAAAGCCGAGTTCCGCGGTCAGGGTCGAACTTCTTAACCGCTTGCAAGAGGCCGAGATTGCCCTCCTGGATCAAATCCATCAAGTTCGCGTACACCTTGTTGTAGATGAACGCCACCTTGACCACCAGCTTCAAGTTCGACGTCACCAGCCGCCGTGCGGCATCGCGATCCTGATGGTCACGCAGAAGCCGTGCCAGCCGCTGTTCTTCGTCCTGGCTGAGGGGCTCGTATTTGCTGATCTCAAGCAAGTAGTGCCGGAGTGGGTCGTAGCGAATGAGATGCATTCGCTCCGCGGCTTCTTCGGACTCGCCCAGCTCGTCAACCAGCTCACCCTCGTCTTTGGGAGCAAGTTGCGAGAACAGAGCCGACTCATCCTCAATCATCGAGTGATTGAGTTCGTCCTCGACTGGCGGCGTCAACGCTTCAGTTTCATCCATGGGCTAACAGGGGAACTTCTCCAAGCTCCTCTCGTTTTTCTAATCTAACAGAGGAATTCTTAATCTCAAACAGGATAAAAGGTTGGTAGCGAAGAGCTCAGAAATCTCGGTACCCTAGTACCGAAACGTCCAAAAGCAGCACTGCACCGCCTCCTGACAGGAACGGCTCTCTCGGGGTTTGCATTCGGCAGTGCGCGCCTCTAGGCGCCTACTATCCTATCCAGAGGTCCGATCCAGTACTATCCAGCCATCCTATCCGGAGGTCCTATCCGGAGGTCCTTGCCGCGCACGAGGTCGTCTGTTAGACTGAAAACCGTGTGTTGTGGAGGTTCCAGCCGTATTTGACATGTTCGTAGATCCATCTTAATTAATGCAGCGGTAAAGATAGGCAAGAAGTTGACGAAGG
>VFZK01000179.1 GCA_016871215.1 Acidimicrobiia bacterium
GAGCCAGCAGCTGCTGGCTCTGTCGGCATCCCGGCCCCTGAGTCGGCGCTCGGGTTGCGTCTCCGCAGAGCCCTATCCTCCGCTCAGGTTCGTTCAGTCTAGCAACGATGACTCTCTAATTAAAGAAAGGTCGCTTACACAAAACTCTTGACGCAGCCTCTTGGCTCTGCGCTGTCTGGACCTAAGCAACCTATGGGAAGACTTCTGGGAATCCCGACGGGCCAGCTAAAATTCACCCACAAATTTGTCGCACACCCGGTGACTCGTTGCCTCGTACCAGATTCCGTCAACGCCGGTTCGTGGTGCGGCACGCCAATGGCGCCCAGGGTGTCGTGGCGCTGTTGTTTCTTGGAATTCTGAACCCGTCATTTGGATGCTCAAATCGCACAGTTGAAACTCTGTCCTGCTTCACTTGGCCGCAATGTCGTGCTGGACATTCTTCAAAGTATGAGCTTCGCCAGGAGATGCATCGCCATTGCTCTCTGGTCCTGGAACGGGCCGAATTCCGCGCTTCGTCGCCAATCATTCGCTTCAAGCAACGAAACGGTACGTTGCTAACGTGGGACCGGACCTCCGGGCCAGGACCGTCGCTGGACGAGGATTCTGGTCGCCGTCCAGAGGGCGAACGCATGCGTTCACCGCACATTCAAATATCCAGACTCCAGAGTGGTCGCACAGTCGTGCGGCACTGGAGGTTGGGCATTTCTTACAAGGCGAAGCCACCCTGGGAGCGCAGGCGTGCCCGCCTGCACCCGCGGCCGTAGGCCACCAACGCGGCTCTCAGGCCGCGTCCGGCCGCACTGTCGTGCGGCACTACCAACCCGCTAACGGCCACCGGTGAGCGCGAGCAATCCGGCGATGTTTTGAGATGTGCTGTCGATGCTTCCGGTCAAAGATGGCGTGAACAACTTTGGCCGATTGCTGTCATCCTGGCTGCGACAGCCTTAAGGCTTCCGGAGCGAACTAGGCACGGGTTCTAGCGACGGATCCTAGGCTTTTTACCCTCCTCCACTCGCTCAATTATCTTTGCGCAGGCGGACACGTCTTCGGCTGCACCGAAAGATTGCGCAAAGTTTTTTGTCCGTTCGAGTGATTCGAGCAAGAGACCTTTAGCTCTTTCCAGGTGCCTCGGCGGCAAGGCATCCGGTTCTTTCTTCATGATTTTCCAAACCGCATTGTATGCGCCTCGCCGTTTCGCCAGGACGCCGTCCCAAAGCCTTTTCAGGTGTATCCAGTGCTGGCGCCGGCTTAATTCTTCAGTCAGCGTCAAAAGAAAGTTGTTGTAGTTGTTTTCCCAATTCCAGACACGCAACCAATTGACCAGTGGCTCGTAGGCGCACTTTTCGAGGTAGAGTTTGAACATGAGGTCGCGCGCGTCGTCATAACCCCGAAACACAATAAATCCGTCCGGCGTTTTTTGCCGTTTGCCTATGGCGGTGAGATAGCGCTCGATGTCTTCGTGAACGTTCTTGTAAGTGGGTTGAAAGTCTTTAGCCATGGGCGGGCTTCAACAATGGAGCAATAGACGCCCGCGGTGAGCCTTGTCTCGCTGAATAGCCAGCAAATCCACGTCGCTATTCGGTCTCATCTTACCTCGGCTGAGCCAAACAGAATAATCTTCTCCGCGGGGCCAATTTGACAATCCGCCGAATACCCTCCGCAGTGTTCTCTTGTCTACCGACATTTTTCGGGTGGTCAGGCTTTGTTCTGGCGAGTTCTCACGGCTTCTCTGCAACCACCTTGCCATCTTTCCAAACGTATACCGGTGTCCCATGCATGCGCGCGGTCCTGCGGGCAGCTTTCGCGGCACGTCGCAACGCCCGCCCGACGGCCGCTGAAAATTCTTGCGTCTCTTTCTTTACTTTCGTTTTTTTCATGGTCCTTGGTTTGATAGCTTGGGTTTTATTCCCGAATTATCGTACAAGCTCCAGCGGTCCGCCAAGAGACGGTAGTGCCTTTCGAAATTCCCCTGGCTGCGGGTGAAGCGCCTGATCACATCGGACCGCGCGACATTGTGCCCCCCTTGCCTCACCCGCGCTGCAATTCGTCGCAGCGCTAACTGTGGCGATGAGATTTGTAAATAGATGATCTCAACGCGATAGCCCGAAGTCTTCCAGCGCTTCAGCCGGCGCAAATAGGTTAGTCCGCTTAGCGTACTCTCGAAAGCGAAATCGCTTCTCGCTTTCGCAAGTCGATCAAGTTCGCGGAGAAAAAGCCGGCCTGCCGCAATGGCAGCAAGTTCCGGCCGCAAAGGCGATAATCCGCTCGCAATTAAATCCGGATTTGACGCCAGCCTCTTTGGTAAGGAATTCATGCGCGAAAGTTGTTTTGCCGGCTCCATTCGGTCCGGCGATGATAATGCATGTTGGTGATGACCGCGCTAGCTTGCTCATGTCTTCCCGCCGATTCTAATGGCCCATGGCGTACGCTGCAACCATAGGTAACGCTTGTTTAATCTCGGTATGAAAAAACCCCGTTAGTACGCGAGAGCGGTCAAGGGACGGGACGCGCAAAAGGTTCCTGAGCGTGCCGGTCGGTCGAACTCAGAGCGAGCGGCGCCGCCGGCTTCCGCAGGCAAACAAGTTTCGGTTAGTCAACTCATTTGGAATCGATGCTTCGTCCCTCTCGTGCTTCTTGCGAAATTCTTTCAAGGGCGCGTTCGAGCTGTGGGCACTCCAGCTGGGAAGCACGGTCGTGCTTCACGACAAACGAGCACGGCTTCGCCTGGCGATCGAGAAAATTCTTGACAGTCGAACTTACCAACACTCATCCTTTGCCTGCTCAAACTCACTTTCGGAGGATGTCGGAGAAAGACTGTCAGGGCCCAGCACAAGACCCCAGTCCTCGCCAGCGCACTTCCGTCAGGTGTCAAGCAGCCCTGCCCTTTTGCGCTTCAAGTCATGAAAACGTCCGCTTCGAATCACGCAGGCTTAGCCGGGATGGCTCGCGGTTGGCAGAGATCCGCCGTATTCCAAGCCTGCGAGCGTCCGAGTTCCATCTGACGCGTTCGACAAGGAGACCAGCATGAACAAGTTCCTACTGTGGATGGTTGCTCTCGCCCTATCGGTCCCCTGGCTCGCGTCCGAGTTCTTTAGCGCCCAGCCGGCTCCCATGTCTGGCGCGCGACCGCTGGGCACAAGAGACGTTGAGGAAATGATGAAGACGCTGTCCAATTGGGGCCGATGGGGCAAAGAGGATCAGATGGGCACGCTCAACCTCGTCACTCCAACGAAGCGGAAGCAGGCCGCTTTGCAAGTGAAGGAAGGGCTGTCGATTTCGCTGGCGCGCGAGCTTTCCGAGGCTCAGCCCGGCGGCTCGACGCCGTTCAAGCACAAAATGACGGGAACCGGTGAGAAAGCGGATGCGATCAGCTCCGCCGACAGCTACTCGTTCGAGTACCACGGTTTTCTTCTGACTCACCTCGATGCGCTTTGCCATCTGTTCCACAATGGCCGGATGTACAACAACTTCACGCAGGAACAGGTCACAGCCAAAGGCGCAAAGAAACTCGCCGTGGCCAACATGAAGGGTGGGTTCTTCACTCGAGGCGTGCTCATGGATATGCCTCGCCACTGGGGGGTCAAGTACCTTGAAGGGACCCGGGCGATCTATCCGGCGGATCTCGAAGCGTGGGAAAAGAAAGCGGGGCTCAAAGTCGAGAGCGGCGATGCCATTCTGATCCGCACGGGAAGCTGGGCGCGCCGCTTGGCTGAAAGCGAGGAGCTTGTCGAGAAGAACTTCGCCGGGCTGCATGCCTCTTGCCTCCCTTGGCTGAAGAAGCGAGACGTGGCGATCATCGGCAGCGACCTGGCGACCGATGTGTTTCCGTCAGGCATCGAGGGCTTCATACTCCCGGTCCATTGGGTTGCTATCATCGCCATGGGGACGCCCATTCTGGACAACTGCGATCTTGAAGCTCTCAGCGAAGCCGCCAATGCCAGAAAGCGCTGGACCTTTCTGCTAACGGCAGCACCGCTTCCGGTACAGGGCGGTACGGGGTCGCCGATCAACCCGATCGCAACCTTCTGAACATCGATCACCGACAACCTCTACTGAAGTGTTCACCCGATAACATTGATGACAGAAAACGATCGTACCCATCTCGACCGCAGAAGCTTTCTGGGCGTAGCTGGCGCCGGTATGGCGGGAACGCTAGGACAAGCCCGCAGTTCGGAAGCAGTGCTGCAGGCAAAGAGGCCGCGCATGAAAATCACGCAGATCAAGACTTACCTTTTCAACGTCGAAGTTGGCCCGGTACGGCTCGACGCCAAGACCCAGCAACCGATTTCGAGCGCGTTCAAGACCTGGCTCTTTCTGAAGCTGGAAACCGATGCAGGGATTTCCGGTTGGGGAGAGGGAAGCGGCGAGTGGCTGTCTCCGATCGTGCGAACGACGATCCACGAATGGGAAGAGCTGCTGGTCGGCAGCGACCCGCTTGATGTCACGGCGCTTTGCGACGACATCACCGACCGTCTGCCCTGGAAAGGCGGACCCGTGTTTGCTACCGCCATCGCAGCCATCAACATGGCTCTTTACGATCTGGCGGGTAAAGCACTAAAAGTGCCGGTTTATCGGCTGCTCGGCGGCCGCCGCCGCAACCGCATCAAGATCTACCATGGGGGAATCAACTTCGACTCCGTCGAACGTGCTCGCTCCGAGGCTCGGGCTTCCGTGGCAGCCGGGGCGCGCGGCTTGAAGGGCAATCCCTTGGAGCTACGCACCTGGCCGATGGACCACCGGGAGCTGGAGCATTGCCGAAAGATCGTCGAGGCCGTGCGCAACGAGGTCGGCCCGGACATCGAACTCATGCTCGATACCCACGGCAGTCCCACGCCCGCGCTCAGCATCGCCTTTGCCCAGATGGTGGCGCCCTACCACCCGCTGTTCCTGGAAGAGCCCTGCAAGGTAGGATCGGTCGAAGCGCTGAAAGAGATTGCCACCAAAAGCCCCGTGCCCATTGCGACCGGCGAAAAGCTCTTTTCGTTCCGCGAGTTCAACGAAGTGATCGACGCCCGGGCCTGCGCTTTTCTACAACCCGACCTCAGCCATTGTTTCGGACTCGACAACTATCTGGCCATCGCTCGCCTGGCTGACGACGCGCAGATGCTGATGGCTCCGCACAACGCCGGCGGGCCTATTCATTTCGCGGCCTTGCTTCAAGGCGACGCGGCAATACCGAATTTCCTGATTCAGGAAGTGTCTGGGGAATGGTTTCGCCGCTTCGGCGAGTACATCGACCACGACTTCAGTCTCAAAGACGGCTATGTCGAGCTTCCCGATCGTCCCGGCCTGGGAATCGATGTCAAGGAAGAGCACATCGCCAAGCTGCCTTACGACCGGCGTATGGCGTTCCGGCAATATCGCCACGCCGACGGCAGCTGGAAGGGCTGGTAGCGGCAAGTGGGCGCGACTCCGCGCCAGCCGCTCAGCGAAAGCTAGCCGGCTCACACTGAACTGAGCGGGACAGGCTGTTGGCGTTCAATCGACTCCAAGACGGCCAAAGCAACCGCCAGTGACCGTCGGCCTTCTCGTGCATCGATGAGCGGCAATTCCTCGCCTCGGACGACGCGGCAGAAGTGTTGCAACTGCGCAACCAGCGGATCCGACTTCGTAATCTCACAACGAGACTTTTCCAAAGGATGCTGCCATCCGGACGGGCCATTGTTCGCGTAACGCCACATCTCCATTCGCGGGAAGGCCAGGGATCCCAGCGATCCGAGGAAGTAATAACAATTCTCCTCGGCGTGGAAGTAGTGCGGATTTTCGCCTGTGGCTGCTTCATAAGACCACGGCGAAGGCGTGGCGTCCGACGCGACAATCGAGCCCAGAGCCCCGTTAGCGAAGGACAACGCAATACTCAGCGAGTCCTCGACGCCCAGCTTTCGGGTCGCGCAGCTAGACTGCGCGTAGACTTCCCGGATTTCGCCGCAGATGAAACGCAGGCTGTCGAATTCATGAATTAGATTGATCAGGGCGGGCCCGCCGTCTGGACGCCGGCAGCGCCATTCCGCTTCATAGTACTCAGCTGGCTTCAGCAGCGCCCACATCATAGAGACAGCGACTAATCTGCCGAGCTCGCCACTCTGGACAATCGAACGCGTCTCCTGAACCAGTGGATTGTAGCGGCGGTGATGGCCGACCAGGACTTGGACTTGGTTCCGCTCTGCTGCATCGACTATCTGGTCGGCCTCATGAAGGCTTGCTGCGATCGGCTTTTCAATCAGGACATGGACAGATCTCTTCGCGCAAAGTTCCGCGATGAGGGCATGCGTTCCGTTCGGAGTTGCGACGATGAGCCCATCCGGCGACTCGCGTTCGATCAAAGTCTCCACGTCCAGGTAGAACGGAACGCCGAGCTGGCCAGCGGCGTCACGGCTCGCGTCGACATCCGCAATGCCCACCAGATGACATCCGCTCAGAGTCGCGATGAGCCTTGCGTGCTTGCTTCCGATCAGGCCCGCGCCAGCCACCGCCAGTCTCACCGGTTTCGTTTCAGCCACGGAACATGTTCGCCAACCAGAAACGCGCCAAGCCGACGCACGAATCCGGGGCGCCTGGGTTGATTGTAGTTAGGCGCTTAGGGGCAACACTTGTAAAAAATGTTTTCGATCCTGCCGAATGGAAACTCAAAGAGGTAGGGTGCGTCGCGTTTTTCGACGCACCGCCTCCGCGGTTGGTGCTAGTGGTGCGTTGAAAAGCGCAACGCACCCTACGTCTGTCTTGCTGCCCAGAGGGCCACGTTTTCGGCGCCTCTGTCGCCGAAAACGCCTAGCCGGTTATGCGCGATGAAACGAGAATTTTGTTCTCGTTTCGGAGGACACGGGCAGCAGCCCGCCGCGAAGTGCGGATGGGTTGGGAAAACGGCGCGGTGAGGACACCGCGCCCTACCTGTCGCAACCCGGATATCAAGGGCGAAGCCCTTGCCTAGTTAGCCTCGGGATCGCTGTACCCTGGCGAGAATTTGTCGACCCTTCGGAACTGAAACCCTGGCCTGAAGCGTCCTTCCATGCATTGCTGCAGCCTGCGGCGAGGCACATTGGCCCCTGGATATTCGGTGCGTGCCGCGAGTGTTCAGCCGCCTCCAACCGAACGCAGCGCTTTCGCCCAGGCCGTTTCCAGGTTGCCGTCCGTGATGAGCACACTTCCCTTCACCGTACTGCTTTTTCCCGGAGCGATCGACCCAAAACCAGGATTCGCATGAATGCACGCAAAGGCAGGCTTAGCGTTCGCCTGCAGGTGATTCACAGACTCCCAAGTGACGGTGAGGATTCGATGAGTCGAGGCATGCATGACCGCAATGACGCCATCATCGCTTGGTGTGCGCGTGAAGCCCCACTTGGCCATGTGGCGCTGGCTGCGCTCGATGAGATTCACTCCTTTGACGCGGCTCATGCGGTAGACCTCCTGGCCGCCGTCGAAAGAACTTTGTCCAAAAGTCTGGAATCGGCCTTCGGTGCGATAGTACGTCCGGGATCTGTTCGAGTCCGCGTAGTCGATAGCCGAGGACAGCAAAAGACAGGCAGCCGCGGCAACGTTGGGCCACGATTTGTCGCTCCGGTTCTGAACCGTCAACGCCGTGTGCCAGCCGTCGGCAGCGGACCGCACTTCACCGGCAACGAACAGCAGGCCGCCTTCGTTCAGATGCTCGAACCGCCAAGCTTCCCCGTCAGACATCCACTTGACTCCAGGGGTGATCCAGAATTGTCCTTCATCGGTATGGCCCCGAAACACCAGCTCTGGCAGCCAATAGCTCGCTCGATTGCGGTGTTCGTCGTCGAGGAACAGTTCAATGACTGGCTGTCTTGGTCCGAAACCCATCATCGTCGACCTCTACAGAATACGGGAATGGCTGAACATAGGCTGGGTAACCGCGTTCTTGGGCAGGGCCACGTCAAAGTCTCGTAAGTCGTCGAGCTGAGATAGAGCCCCTGCTAACGCGCGGGCTACTGACTTTGGCTCACTCGGCAGTTCAGTAGCCCGACCGTGAGGGAGGGCTCACGACTTTGACGGGACCTAGCGTTCTTGGGTGCGGCAGCCTGTCTGCTTTCCGCCACCGGGTTGCTCGCGGCCGAGGCACCGGAAGGCCGCTACCCTGCTCACGTCCAAGTTCGTTGTGGCTTTTGATTCGGACCAACGCTTC
Organism: Acidimicrobiia bacterium; assembly: GCA_016871215.1. Classification (GTDB taxonomy): domain Bacteria; phylum Acidobacteriota; class Terriglobia; order Versatilivoradales; family Versatilivoraceae; genus VFZK01. Next base: position 8,141 of record VFZK01000179.1, read on the forward strand.
TGCGGCTGGTGGAGTGATTTGTAGCCGCACAGCCTGTTGCAACGGACTCTACCCACATTTGTCCCCCTTTTGAATTTGAAGGGGGACACCGCGCATCGTGGGGCAGGGGGTCCGTGTCGTTTCGGGAGTACGCCCCCGGCAGGGGTCGCACTGACGTGCGACACTACCAACGGCCGAGGGCCTCACTGGCGTGCGACCAACGGGGACTAGTGGGCAATGCCAACAGCGGTGGAAACCGAAGAGGCAATCGCTTCCTGGCGCCGTTTTTGCGCGCGTTCCAAGTCTCGGGGCAGGAACACATGATACGCCGTGAACAGGGTGGCAGCGCCGATCGCAATCAGGATCGACACCAAACCGAAAACGGCCTGCAATCCCAACGTCGATTTGTAGTACCCAGCCAGGAGTGCCCCCAGTCCCCCCATGAGGCAATTGAAGCTGTTGGACACACCGCCTGCTGTGGCGCGCATTTCCGGCGACACGATCTCATACATGACCGGGTACCAGTTACATTCTCCGAGGGACCGGCAAAGCATGAACGAAGCGACCGCCACCAAGACGACCGCAAAACTCTGCGCCCACCAGAACAGCAGCGGCCAGGGAATAGCAACCGTCAAGAATCCTGCAAACAACAGATAGCGGTACTTGGGTTGGCGCTGTCCGACGGCATCCGACAAGACTCCTCCGAGCGTGACCCCGATCATGGCAGGCACCATCAGCACCGCGTTGCCCACAAAGGCAGACTGGGTCAGGCTGGTGTGAAACCGGTCGTAAAGATAGACCGGAAGCCAGGTGTTCATCATCCAGCTGGCAACGGCCGTAATGCCGCTGACCAAACCGATGCAGAGGAGCGAAGGTGTGCATGCTAACGTTCTAAGCACTGCCAAAAAAGAAGGTTTTTGTGCCGGTCGTGCTCTGGGTTCCGACTCGACCGCACCGACTGGCGCGTCTCGAAGCCAGCCATAAAGGATCGCGCTATGAATGACGCCGATGCCCCCAAGCACGTAGAGCACATACCGCCAGCCGAAATGCTCTCCAACAAACCCAGCAAAAGCGCCTCCCAGAATCGGCCCGAGATTGGCTCCTAACGTGAGAACTGCGTACGCCTTGCCGCGCGTCGCACGGGTATGCCAGTCAGCCATGAGAGCCAACGAAGCAGGCAGATAAAAGGATTCCGTGAAACCCAAAAGAAAGCGCGTCACAAACAACTGGTGCGCCGTCGTGACCCAACCTGCGAGAATTGTGACAATGCTCCAGGCACAGACACTAAAAATCAGAATTCGGCGCCGAGACAGACGATCCCCGAAGAAACCCGAAAACGGCGAAAAGATCGCATAAACCCAAAGAAAAGCCGTCATCAATGCCCCGGTTTCGACATCGGTCAGGTGAAGGTCCCGGCGCATCAACGGCATGATCGAGAAAATGACGACCCGGTCTTCCAGGTTCAAGAATCCCGAAACGAAGAGCAGGGCCACCACTACCCACTTGTACTCGCGCTCAAAAAAAGAAGTTTGCTGGTTTTGTAACGTCTTCATTAAGCTCCAGGTTCGTGGCGGTCGAGCCGCCGAAAGGTTTGGCAAACAGGCTGGCCTGCTGGCCTCAAACGAAGGCTACAGGTCGTCGCTTGAAGACTGGGAAAAAAGAATCCGATCCGGCTCTGCCTCGAATCAACGATGAGAAAGACGAGGCCCTCATCGGAAATGCCGGCCCGCGAGCCCCAAGCTGTGTTGGTCGCCTGAACAACCAGCGCCCGCCTGAAGCTCGCTGGGGACCTCACAGTCAAGCAGTCCCGGACGCTTGATGCCTCACCAGTGTTTCCGGCCGGCAAGGGGACAAAAGCCACCAGACAGACTTAGACTGGTGTCTAACTGACTGCTTCGCCCTCGATATCCGGGTTGCGACAGGATAGGGGTAGGGAGAGCGTGCTGCTCCCCCTCCCTCCGAACCGTACAGGCGGGTCTCCCGCATACGGCTCTCCAGTCGGTGGTTTTACCTGGTCAAGGATTGACAGGCCATAGCATGGGCATG
>VFZK01000180.1 GCA_016871215.1 Acidimicrobiia bacterium
CCGTCAGCACCCACTCCGGGTGTGCCTTTCCAAACTCGGTTTTCCCCGCGTCCCCGTGCCGGTCGTTCATCCGCAACCCGCCCAGGAATTCCATCCCCTTTTGACGGGACCGGTCGAGCAGAATCTGCACGAAGTCATAGCCCGCGTCCTCCAAATGCCGCATCCCGCTCTCGGTGTTCTCGTACATCGCGCCCAGGTAGTACGCCCTGGAAAAACTTCGAAGGCCGTGGGGAACGGATCCGCTGGGAAGCGCGAAAAAACAGTGGACAATTCGATCGATCTTTGCCTCGGCGTGATCGTCGACGATCTGATCCAGCATCGTCTTGACCGCCCCCGGTTCCGGCGTCTTGCCACGGTGGGCATAAGTGAGCTGCAGCGCCCACATGTTCATCTGGTCCCAGTTAACGATCAACCGGCACTCTTTCGCCCCTGCGGTCTTGCGATCCGCGGCCGCCAGATTCGAGCTCAGAACGACGAATCCTGCGATCAACAGAAGCGGCCACGTGCCGCGGGTCTTGCACTGTGTCATTGCAGCGCCTCCGATCCGGCAAATGCGTTGGTCATCTAAACTCCGTGTGGTGCGAGACCCGTCGATCGTTGTTAGACGGTCATGCGCGATGAAACGAGAATCTTGTTCTCGTTTCATCGCGACACGGGCAGCAGGTAGGGCGGGCTGTCCTCAGCCCGCCGCGAAGTGCCGATGCGTTGGGAAACAGCGCGGTGAGGACACCACGCCGTACCTGTCGCAACCGGAATATCAAGGGCGAAGCCCTTGGCTAGTTGACACCGAGCGCCTTGAGATACTCACGGTAAATCGCCTGGTGGTCGATCTTCTGGCCTTCACGGGCAGAGTAAACCGCGACGCCATTGCCGTAATGAAATTTCTCGCCTTTCCTCACCCAGGTTTTGTCTTCTTCCCCTTTCCCCATCGCTTTTCTGCCGAATGGGTTGGCAGCGACGAAACCATAGGCGCGCGCGTGGTACCAACTGGGGCGGAAGTTTTTGGGACTCGGCATGATCATCATCCCGATCGTGATGCCGTCGACGACCCCGCTGTAGTCGATCCAATCGGACGGCTGGCCCCAACACGTTTTTGCGGTCTTGAGTCCATCTGCATTCGTGACCATCCCACCGTGACGCTCGGCAATCTTGGTATTCACCCGAATGCCAAGTCCGAGCTCTTCCTGGTCGCCGAAATAGAAATCTTCCTCGTCCGACGAGAAAGTACTGTCGTAAATCAGAAGAGTGTATTGGGGCCTGGCGAGAATGGTGTACTTGCAGATCTCGAGGATTTTCCTGTTGCCGTTGGCATCCTGATAGAAGTTCCGAACGGTGAACGAGCCTTTTCCAGGACCACCCTGCGGGTCCTCCGAGAACAGTTCGTGTTCGACCTTGCACTTGTTGCGCCAATAGTCACTGCCGCTGACATCGCCAAATGCCAGCCAGATGCCGGGATGGTAGGTGTCGTGATCCATATCGTCAACACCTTCCACGGGAGGAAAGTTCCGGGTTGCCTGTACGCCGGAAGGTGTGGTGACAAAGGCGAAGAACGGCCGGGGAATCTTAGAATGGCCGAAAACATAGGTTGCGAATTCCTTGCCGGCAATCGTGATCTGCAGCCTGGAGGGTGCGAACTTGAAGCCCACTTCCGCGGCCGGTGGCCGCTTCGATCGATCCCGCGGCCCAAGCTTCGGTTCGGCTGCCAGACAAACGGCCAACGCAAGAACCAGAGACAGAGCGTACACGGCCAATCGTGCTGGAAAACACTTTGATGTCATGGCTCACATTCCTCGAGCAGGTTGACTGCGACGGTCTAGGACGGTTGGACTCAGGTTGGAAAGCCCCAAAACTCGAATCTCGGTTCGACCAATCGATGCTCCGGGTGCAGCTTGCTGGCGCCGAGGCTTTACTGTCCGAGCAGGCGCGAGCTACCCTTTGAATCCCGGTAGTTCAAAGCCCTTTCGGTAGGTCTTCGTCCGGAGCCGGTTGGCTTTCTCGGCCCCGTCGCCCACAAACCTTTCCGTCTTGGCATCGATGACGAGCCTTTGCCCGGTGCGCATGGCGATGTTTGCCGTATGGCAAAGCAGCGATGTGTAATGCCCTTCACGGGCGTCGGCGGTGAGGTCGCTGGTTTTCCGGCTGCGGACCGCTTGAAGAAAGTTCTCTCTGTGCTCCTCTTTGCCGCGGGGAGCACCGCCGACTCTCTGTCCGTCCTTCGCAAACGCCTCCCACCCGCTCCGCCCAATCGAAACCCATCCCTCGTCGCAGTAGAAGATGTTTCCGTTATCGTGCTGTTCCTGCTTATAGGGGGTCCAGAGGCGCATCTCCCATACGATGTGACAGCCATCGTATTCGAAGGTTGCCGTTTGAGTGTCGGGTGTCTCATGGTCATCCCTGTACCACAACTGGCCGCCACTGCACGTGACAGCGCTGGGGAGATCCACTCCGAGCCCCCATCGGGCGACGTCGATCTGGTGGCTGCCGTCGTTGCCGCAATCGCCCGAGCCGTAGTCCCACCACCAATGCCATGAGTAGTGGTACCGGTTTTCATTGAATGGACGCACCGGCGCAGGGCCAAGCCAGAGATCGTAGTGGACGTGTGCGGGCGTGGGCATGTCTTCCTTGTGGCCGATCGGCCCACGGCGCTGGCAGTTGATGGCTTTCGCTACCCGGCACTTGCCAAGCTTGCCCGACTTGACAAACTCGATGCCTTCCTGCACCCCTTCGCTGCTGCGAGATTGCGTCCCATGCTGAACGATCCGGTTTTGCTTGCGCGCCAGATCGTAGAAATAGCGCCCCTCCGCCACCGTATGGCTGAGAGGTTTCTCCACGTAGGCGTCTTTGCCGGCAATCACCGCATGGGAAGCAACCGTGATATGTTGATGTTCGGGAGTGGCTATGGAAACCGCATCGATGTTCTTATCCTCGAGCATCTTTCTGAAATCGATGTAAGTCGCAACCGATTCACCCCGTTTCTTGAATTCGTCTTCCTTGCCGTACAGGACCTTTTCGTCCACATCGCAGATGGCCACAACGCGCGAGCCGCTGCCCGGCTTGTGGAATCCAGCGATGTGGTGCCGACCCTGTCCGCGGAAGCCGACCACAGCCACACGGATGTCGCTGTTGGCGCCCAGTATGCTGGAACCGGATGCCACCCTAAAGCCGGCACTGGCGGCCACCGATCGCTTCATGAAGGCTCGCCGTGAAACTCGCTCCATGCTCATTTTCGTTTTCTCCTATTCTCACGCCTCCCCAGTCCGGGGAAAAAATTCGGTTGGGATATGAACCTGATCCGGTAGGGACGCGGTGCTCCGCGTCCATATCGGGTTTACGGTCGCGGACGTGCAGCAGCGCGTCCCTACCAGCGACTTTTTTCACGGCTTCCCGGGAGCAAATTGCGACGGCGAGCCGTCATCCCAGCAAGCCCTTGGTCTGAGCGGCTCGGCGGGAGCCTCGCCCCTCCGATCTCGTCCAGTTCTGAATTTCTTGCCAGCCCCGGCGGATGTGGAGAACCGCCAGCCTGGCAGTTTCGCAGCTTCGGGCTGCCGGCTCCTTGGCGCTGCTCGAATCGTCTTTTTGAACTCAGCTCTCTGCCTCAACTTTGTCGACGAGCCGCTTGAGGTTTGCATAGTTGATTTGCATCGCCTCGACACGCGAGCCGCTGGGTGGCGTGAAATGGGTCGCCAGCGCCAGAACTGCGTCCGAACGATACGCTTTCATGTTCCGCAAAATGGTGAGGTAGTCGACATCGCCGGCGCCTAACGGCCGGTACTCGAACTCGAGACGAAGGCCATCGATGAGGTGCAGGTCTTTCACATGGAGGCTGTGCAACGCCGGTCGAACATTATGGAACCCAGCGGTCGCGACGTCCCACTCGCCACAGTTCAGGTTGTCTGCCGGACCCCACATTACCTTCAGCCGGCGCGAACCCACCCGTTCCACAACGCTGCGAAAGTTATTCGTCGTGTTCGTGTAGTTCCACGGCATCATCGACAGCGCCACGTCGACCCCATACCGTTCGGCCTCTTCCGCCACCATCGAAAATGCCTTCACCAGCTTTTCCATATCCACGTCGGCAATGACTCCGCCGCGCGTCAACCACCGCATCGGCCAGGTCGGCTTGCCCGCCGAGTATTCGCCCGGCCAGGCAAAGGTGAACGCTCCAACGGTGCTGACTTTGAGCCGGACCGCGATCTGCATCGACCGCACTAACGCCTGAAACTCTTTCCGAAAGCCTTCATGGTTGGCCATGCTTTTCAGATCGAATTCCGTCAGGTGGATGGTCTTGAACGGATTGCCAGCATTGATCAGAAAAATCTTGAGACCCTGCCCGCCGACTCTCTGCCCCAAGCGATCGATCTCCGCATCGCTCATTTCAGCGATCGGTTTTTCGTTCAGCAGGTTATGAAACCAGACCTGGTCCACGCCGATCTGTTTCGCCTTTGCGAGTGCATCGTCCAGCGGAAGACGCAGTTCCGTGAGGTACATTCCAATCTTGAAACGGTACGGGGCACTGCTCAAACCGTCGGGACTTCCAGACACCGTTGTTGCCGCCAGACTCGCATTTGCCGCTGCGCCCGAAACCGAGCCGCGCCCTGAACCGCCGCCAGCCAGTAGCGCCAGCGCCGCGCCACTCCCGCTTAATGCGGCACGGCGCGTCAGGCCTGGCTCGGATGCCGGTCGTGCCGGCCTAGAAATGCACTGTTGTCCGTTTGTCATTCGATGGCGCCTTTTCGTTTCAAGCGGGTCCCCTGCGGATGCTATACGTAGCAGATCCCGCGTGGTGTGCGGGTCTGCGGTAGTAACGCTCGCGAGTCGCAATGCCAGCGATTCGAATCAGCGGGGCCAAAGAGACCGCCGGCCTCAAGCAGCCTCCGTCGCCCATGGTTTTCAAGCCTCGGTGTGCAGGTTCCACGTCCTCTATAGGCGAGGGAACCGCTCGCGCCCGGTGGTCCCCCCAATCTCCTATCCGGCCTCACTTCCGCTCTCTTCCACCGTCAAGATCCGGTCAGCCTCGACGTAAGGCAGGGTCTGGCGCGTGCCGCTCGGCCAGATCAGGTCGATTTTCACGCTCTTCGCCGTTCCCAAACCGAAATACGCGCGCTTGTCGCTCGAGGAATTGTAGCCGAGGCAGCTGTTGACTTCCCAATGCTGAGGGGCGCCCGTTGATGGAGTGATCTTGACGACGGCGCCGATGCCGTCGCGGTTGCTTTTCTTTCCCACCAGCCGGATGACAAGCCAATGGTTTTTGCCACGGGTTTGGTTTAGAAGAATCTCGGGCTTCTTGTTGAGTGCGACCACCACCATGTCCACTCGTCCGTCGTTGTTCAGGTCCCCGAAGGCTGCGCCCCGGTGCGCAGCGGCTGGGAGGCATGCATCGCCGGAGGTGGCGCTGACATCCCGGAACCTGCCGTCCTCCTCGTACCGGAAAAGGCTGTTTGGCATTTCGAAAGGCATGTTCATGACTTGCGCGGAGTTGTCGAGGATGGCTCCGTTGGCGGTGAAGAGTTCCCTGCGGCCGTCATTGTCGAAATCGTATGCTCCCAGTCCATAGGCGGTGAGTCCCATTGTTTGGCTGGCGAGACCGTCCGTCGTGGCGCAGTCCGCAAAAATGCGTCCGGCGTTCTTGTAGAATCGAAAGCCATCGTTAAACATCGCCGCCTGAAGAATGTCCGGCCTCCCGTCCTGATCGATGTCTTTAAAATCGACGCCCATGCCGGCAACGGTCTTGCCGTGCTCCGTGTACGCCACGCCGCTCTGCAGGGCAACTTCTTCGAACTTGCCGTTTCCCATGTTCTTGAAAAGAAAATTCGGAAAAGAGTCGTTCGAAACGAAGATGTCCGGCTCGCCGTCGGCGTTATAGTCGCTGAATGCCACTCCCATTCCCTTGCCGATCGAGGCCCCGATGCCGGATTCCCGTGATACATCCGTGAAGCTTCCGTCCCCATTGTTGCGATAGAGAATGTTGGGTGTTCCTTCGAACACATCCGGGTGGCAATAGGTGGGAAGACCCTTGACAGCACAGGGCGGGTCCCGATCGATCGACCAGCGAAGGTAATTGCAGACAAAAAGATCCAGGAATCCGTCTCTGTTGTAGTCGAACCACCCCGCGGTCGTTGACCATAGTTTCCCGAACTTCGGATGGACTCCTGTGACTCCCGCCCTCACGGTGACGTCGGCGAAGGCGCCATCGCCCAGATTGTGCAATAGCTGGTTCCGATCCACTCCAGCAACGTAAAGGTCCACGTACCCATCGTTGTCATAGTCCCCTGCCGCGACCCCCATTGAGTAGCCGAATCCCCGCACTCCGGACCGGCCAGTGACATCGGAAAACATGCCGTTTCCGTTGTTTCGATAGAGGCGATTAAAAAATGCCGGGTCGGATTTGTCCATCTCGGGAAGCCGGCTTCCATTCGGGAGAAAAAGATCGAGAAACCCGTCGTTATCGAAGTCAAAGAGCGCCACACCGCCGATCATGGTCTCGATCGAGTACTTCTTCGAAGTCACGCTATTGTTCAAGACAAAGTCGACAGAAGCAGACTTGGTGATGTTTTTGAATGTTATGGCGGGAGCCCCGGCGGGACTCGCCGACGCCGAGATCGGCTTTGCCGAAAGTTCTCGCGGCGTGACGTCCGCCAATAGCCTCTGTGCCTCGGACGAATCCGGCGCGATTCTCAGGGCCGACCGGAATGCCTCTTCAGCTTTTGCGAACTCACCAAGCGAGCGATAGCATCGGCCCAGCGCGATTCGGGTCTTTAAGGCGACACCTGGCAGTTGGACCAGCTTCTGCAATACATCCGCGGCGCTGCGGAAATCCATTCTGTCGGTCAAGATACTGGCCAGCTCCAGTCCTGCATCCCCGTGTTGAGGGGCCAGGCGCACGGCTTTGCGAAAATGCTGCTCCGCCTCGTCGAATCGCTTTTCGTCTTTCAACAAAAAACCAAGGACATAATGCGCGTGAGCATGTCCGGGAATCTGGATGACTGCGGCCTGGGCTTCGCTCAGAGCCGCCTTGGCGTTCCCCACCATTCGCAGCACATGGACGAGTTCAAGCCGGTAATCGGGAACCGCCGGATTTAGCCGAATGCACTCCCTCATCAGGTCCCCAGCCTTTGCCAGATTTCGCTCGGCCAGGTGAAGCTGTCCTTCCGCAAAGAGCCAACGATCGGTCAGCGGGAACGAGCTCTTCGCTTTTTGCAGCTCTTCCCATGCTGCCCGGTACTGGTCCAGTCGAGTCAGTGTCATGACGCGAAGCAAACGCAGGTCTTCACTCCGCGGTTCTCGCGCCAATCCTTTATCGATAACCCTCAACGCCTCGCCGTACCGCCGCAGGCGGAAGTTGGCGAATGCCATGCCACCGATCGCCTCGAGCGAGCCCCCGCGTTCGGCGGCCAGCTCGAACCACGGCAAAGCCTCGGCATAAAGCGAGTAATCCATCAGGAGTCCCCCGCCGGCCAGCAGTTCTCCTGGACTTGCGCCCTCCTTCAGCCGGGCTAGGCACTCCGTGGCGCCGCCGATCTCTCCACGCACGAAGAGTCGTTTGCAATCCTGAAACTTGGAGTCGGGAAAAACTGCCATAGCGGAGCCTGTCGATAGAATGGCGAGAATCAGGGCACAAGCTCGCTTCGCGGATTTCCCTAAGAGACTCCGGATTGCAAAGGATGATCCCCGGATTCTCATGCTACTGTTGGTCCAGCGGCCCGTCGCAGGGGAAATTCGAGAGGAAATCGTGGCTGGTTTTGGAAATCAACACCCTCTAAGCCCGGCAAACCGCCAGAGTAGGCAGAGCCATCGCACTTGCGGAACTCCGCCCCCTGCTGTCCAAGCAGGGGGCGGAAACTCCGAAAACGAAGCTCAGAATTTGAGATAGGCCTGGAAAAAAAGCTTCCGGTTGAACGCCGCTTCGACTGAACCGGTGCGCCGCACCCAGTTCGTTCCCATCGATGCCGGAAAGTTGGGAGGAGTGATTGTGAACCTTCCGTCGGCAAGCTGCCTGTACACTCCCACGTTGCCGTTGGGCGGCCCCCAAAAGCTGCTGTTGTTGAGAATGTTGTAGATCGAGGCGCCGATCCTCAACCTGCCATTCTCCCACCCGGGGATGCGGAACTCCTTGAATGGCGCCATGCTGAGCACCCACATGGGAGGACCTTCGATCATCTCCTGCGGGGCGTTGCCGTAGGTGCCCGGCGCCGGGGGCTTGAAGCAAGAGATGTTGTAGAAAGGCTCATTAGCCACAAACTTCTGGGGACGGGTGTACAGGTCACAGCCCGATACGAAGTCCGGCCTTCCCGAGAACTGGTTGATGCCGAGCGAATCGTAGCCCGAGTAGGTCGGAGTGGCTCGTCTTCCGGTATGCCAATTGAACACACCGGTTGTGGACCAGCCCCCCACCACTCTCGCCAGGAGCCACTTGGCGCCGCTCGCATTGGAAAGCCAGCGCTTCTCGGGTCCGAAGGGCACATCGTAGGAAAAGTTGGCAACCACGTCATGGGTGGGCCAACTCCCGTCGATCGGCCTCTCCCGCGGCGCCCAAGCGTAGGCTTGAGTGTTGTACCACGCCCTCTGCAGGAACCAGGAGAAGTCCATCAGAAGCCCATTGCGCAATGGCTGGATGACCTTCAACTCGAAGGCGTTGTAACCCGCATTGAACCCGTTTTCTGTGCGAAAGATCTGATTATAAGCAGGGAAAGGCCGGCGCGACTGGCTGAAAGGCTGACTGCTGGCCTGCGGCGTATTGAGGTCGAAGGTCCGAATCAGTTGAGTGCTCTTGTTTCCCATGTACGACAGTCTCAATGTGGTCCTCTTCGAGAACAGGGATTTCTCGCCGCTCAGATTCCAGGTCATGACGTAGGGCGACCGCAAATTCGTGGCGACACTGTTACCCGTCGCCACGCCCCTTGCCTGGCCCGAGGCCGCACCAAAAGGATTCGGGAGCGTATAGCGCGGAACCATGACGCTTCCCGTGCCCGGGATCAGCTCATTGGGCACGGTCTCCGATAGGGCAAACGGACCTCCCGTCTGTATGCCGTCCCACAAGAAGATAGAGTTGTAAACCCCGAAGCCCGACCGGATGACCAGGTCCGATCCGGTCAAAGGCCGGTAGGCAAAACCAAACCGCGGCATCCACTGTTGGTCTGGAATGCGCAGTTTCTCGGGATAGCCCAGGCTGCTGGCCAGAACGACCGGCAGCGTTTTGGTCGGCCACAACTTGCTCACCCGATCCAGAGCGAGCTGATTCGGCACGACCACTTTCCCGCTGGCGGGATCGAAGTTAAAGTATAGTCCCGCGGCGTCGATGGGCGCCTGGATGCGCGCCCATCGAAGCCCGTAGGAAAGCGTGAGCTTCGGAGTTACACGCCAGTCATCCTGCACATAGGCGGCGAGTTCTCCGCCCCGATAGTTCACGTCCGCACGGCTTGCGGCGCGGGACGATTCATTGGGGATCCCCAACAGGAAGTCCGCAAACGGCACCCCGGTGAACCGGCCGGTGAACGTATACCGTCCGAACGCTTCATTTGGATTCTGCAGGACATCGCTCTCTTGACGGACGTAGCTCGCCCCGCCTTTGACCGTGTGGCTGCCGGTGTTGTAAGAGAGGCTCTCGTACACCTGCTTCCGGCGATCTCGAACCCCACTCTCCTGCACATTGTGATCCAGGAAGACACCCACACCGCTTGAAATGGCCATCTTCGGCCCACCAGACAGGTCGTTGCCAGAGATTCCCTGGAGCCCCCAACTTTTCACCAGATCGTTTCCAAGGAGTCGCGTCCGATCGGTATACGAGCGCGGCGTGAAATTGTCCTCGCCTCGAATGGTCTCGGCGACCCGCAACTGGTTGACCACCTTGGGTGATATCACCCATGTGTGCCCTACGTTCACCCTGCGCTGAGGCGCGTCGGTATATCGGTTGAACCCCGGACCGCCTTCACCGGTTCCCATCCCCGGCTTGTAGAAGGTGTATCGATACTGGTTCCACGATCCGGAAAGGACGTGCTTGGTCCCGATATTGTGATCCAGCTTCAGGACCGAGGTCTTGAATTGCCGCTCGCCCAGGGAGTCCCACGTGGCATTCCGAAAATAGCTGTCCGGATCCCCCACGTACGTCAGCGGACTGCCAAAATTTCCAAGTATGGCATCCTTGATAACCTTGGGGGC
>VFZK01000181.1 GCA_016871215.1 Acidimicrobiia bacterium
GCTCCCAAGTCCGCAAAGGGATGGGCGCACAGGTCATGGCTTCTCTGCGCAACTTGGCCATCTCGCTGCTCCGTATGGCCGGTGCCCGCTACATCGCCCCTGCGCTCCGCCATTGCGCCCGCCTCGGTCCCCAAGTCTTGCGCCTCATCGGCCTCCGACTTTGACGGGGCCGTGTTGATGACCGGCTGGGGAATCACCTTGGACAAGGACCGCGCTCGCGAGCGTGGCGTCGATGTCATCCTCTCAAAGCCCTTCCAGATTAGTGAAATCCAAAAAGTGCTGAACGAGATCTTGGACCGGCACTCCGTTGCCAGAGGATAGCTACCTCAAGGTTTTGCTTCTGCAGCTTCCATCCCAGATTTCGAGTCCGTAGGGCCGGGCTCCCAGCCGTCAGCCCCCCAAGGGCTGGTTCCTGGATACCGCAGCGGCAGCGGCGATCACGCTCCAGGCAGCGATGGTTGTCGTGCGTTGGCACTGCCAGTTGAAAGCGCTGCCGGTTCGAAAACGAGCTTCCTCTCAGCCCGTCTGCTTCGCTTGTCAGCCTTCAGGGCGTTGTCCTTGCGTGCTTTCGAAGAACTGTTTCACTTCGTTGAAGACGTGCCGGCTTTTTCCCTGGACCAGGCGGCATGTCGGCAGGGAGCGCAGAAAGACCTTCCCGTAGGTCTTGTCCACCACGCGGCGGTCGAAGATCATGATCGAACCTCGATCGGTGCGGCTGCGGATCAGCCTCCCGAAACCCTGCTTGAACTTGATGACTGCCTGCGGCACGCTGTATTCGAGAAAAGGGTTGCCTCCGGCTTGCTCGATGGCCTCCACACGCGCCTCGACTACCGGCTCCTTCGGCACACTAAAGGGTAGCTTCGTCAGGATGACGTTTTCTAAAGCCTCGCCAACCACATCGACTCCCTCCCAGAAACTGTCAGTGGCAAAAAGCACGCTTGTTTTGTCTTGTTTGAACGCTCCAGTGAGCCGGTGCCGTGGGCCTTCGCCCTGCACGAGTGCTCGAATGCCGGCCGATTCCAGCGTGGCTGCCAGTTCCTGGTGAATGCGGCGGAGCAGCGCGTAAGACGTGAACAGCACCAAGGCCCGCCCCTCTGAGATTCGTATCGACTCCAATACAAGCCGGCCCAGCTCCGCCGCGAAGTTCCCGTCGTTGGGCGAAGGAATGTCTTGTGGGATGCCGAGAATCACCTGGCGGGAATAATCGAACGACGAAGTCAGCACGCACTCCAGAAGGCGCGTGGCCTTGACCTGGTCGAGCCCGAGCCGTCCTTTGACATAGTCGAAGCGGCTCTCGGTGGTCAGCGTCGCGCTCGTCAGAACAACGGTCTGCAGTTTGTCGAACAGCCGCTCGCGCATCAGCTCGGCTACATTCACCGGCGCTTGTTTCAGCGTGATTCGCTGGCCCATCCGACTTGGCGTCATCTCGATCCACCGCACCCGGCTGCCATCCGCATCGCCAAAGATCTCTCCCAGCGTTGCCGCAGCCGACTCCAGCCGGTCGATCAACGCATTCAGCTCGACCGTAAGAGACAGCAAGCTATCGGCGGCCGCTTCGTCGAGTGACTCCAGCCATCCTTCCAGCAACAACAACTGCTGGTGAAACTCTCCCATTTCGCGAATCAGGTTCTGCACCGCTGGCAAGACCATGCCTTTCCATTCCGGGCGCTCGCGCACTTTCGGCGTGAATCGGACTTTCTGTTCGGCTCCGGTTTCTGCCGTGCTGCAAAGCCATGCAGCCAGGTCGTCAAAGGTCTGTGCCGCGGTGTGAACGAGGTTTTCTCGCTGCGTGATCATCCGATTCTGCACGTGGCCATAGATCTTGGAGTACGTTCCTGGTTCGATCTTCTTCTCCAAGCTCTGGAGCCGGGCGAGCAAATGAGGCAACAACCCTTTTTCCTTCACTTTCTCCCGCTCGCGCAGGCTGTAGAAACGGGCCAACAGGCGAAGCAGCCCCAGTTTTGCGATTTGGGTGCCGAAATAGTCGGTGGCAACGTCCTCCACGTTGTGCGCTTCGTCAAGAATGACGTTCGCGTAGGGTGGAAGAATCGCTGCTTCATTGTAGCGTCCTGTGTCACCGCGCACGGCAACATCGGAGAACAGCAGGTGATGATTGACGATGAGAAGATCGGCCGAGGCGGCTTCGCGCCGTGCGTTGTAGAAGAAACACTTGTTGTAATGGTCACAGCGTATGCGGGTGCAGTTGTCGCTTTCGCAGGCCACTTTCTCCCAGACGGAAAACCTTGGCAAGATGTTCAGGTCGGAACGGCTGCCCTCCGCGGTCCGATGTGACCACTCGAGAATGACTTTCAGCTCGGTGCGTTCATCGGTTTCGATCAGGTAGTCTCCTTCCTTCTCAAGGGCTTCCACCTTGCTTAGGCAAACGTAGTTTTGCCGCCCCTTGACCAGAACGGGTTTGAACTTCAGGTCGAGGGCTTGCTGCAATAAGGGCAGGTCCTTGTGCATCAGCTGTTCCTGCAGATTAATCGTGTTTGTGGAAATCACCACCCGCTGCTTGTTTTGCACGGCCCAATGAATGGCTGGCAGCAAATAGGCCAGGCTTTTCCCTGTGCCGGTCCCTGCTTCGATGAGGGCGATTTTTGACTCGTTGAAGGCTGTGGCCACGGCATGCAGCATGCGCTGTTGTTCACGCCGGGACTCGAAACCCTGCAGCCGCTGGGCAATTCTTCCTTTCGGTGAAACTTCCAGGGCGAGCTGGTTCGGGTCCAGAAGCTGGCGCTGCTGGCGCTTGAACGCCTCGACCACGACATAGAGGCGATCGGCTGCGTTGTTGATAATGTAAAAGCCGACTCCTTGGTTGCCGTACTCGGAAGCGAGGCTGACATCGGCTGGAGACGGCGTGAGGTGGCCTGACGGGTGGTTGTGAATCACGACGTCGCCTGGGCTCGTCACCTGCAGCAGTGCCGGGACGGCCGACTCGTTGCCGCGCGCCAGCGGCGTTACTTCCACCACGACGCCGTGTTCGTCGAGTTTGGCAAGGAAGAAGACTTCGTTGCCTCGCGCGTCGCGAATCGTATCGCGTAGAAATGCAGCGGCTGGCGCAGAAATCAGTGCTTTCAAGGTAGAATGCATCGGGTGCCAGAGCTCTTCGTCAATGCGCGCCGCAACCCATTTACACGCTCAGGCATCGAGTACATCCTGCACAAGCATGTCCAGACGGCGAAGCGACAGTGTCCCTCGCTCGCCACAAAGCGCGTATTCCCGCACCTCTTGCGACATACCTGTGCCTTCAGGGCTTCAGTCTGAGTCGCAAAGCAGCTCTAGCAGTTGGTCTCGATGTACCCCTTGGCAAAAAGACTCGATGACTTGTTGTTGGCTGAAGAGGTCACCCATCTCCGGGATGGAGCCCAAGTGAGTGAGACCGCCCACGGTCGCAATGATCTCGGCGTTTGTGCTTTCTGCTAAGTTCGGGTTCTTGGGGAAGCGGTTCAGCAAAAAACCCAAGACCGGAACTTGACGCATGCGCAAGCACTCGCTGGTCATGATGGTGTGGTTGATCGTGCCCAGTCCTGACCGCGACACAATCAGTGCAGGCAGATTGAGAGCACGAATCAGATCGGCGACGACAAGGTTCTCGAATACAGGTGACATGACGCCGCCGGCACCCTCGACAACCACAAAGTCATGCCGCTCAATAATTCCCTGGTAGGCCTCGCGTATCTTGTCGAACCGAATGGTGATCCCCTCGATGCGTGCAGCCAGCGATGGCGTGACAGCCGCAGCCAGGCAATACGGATTGACCCATTCCCACGGATCGGAGCAGGCCGCGAATTTCACAAGCATCTCGGCATCTTGCGAAATCAGCTTTCCCGTGTCGCATTCGATGGCTCCACTCGCGACCGGTTTCATTACCCCAACATCCAGCCCCTGCTTCTTCAAGAAGCCGACCAACCCTGCGGCGACAGTCGTCTTACCCACGCTCGTATCGGTGGCTGTAACGAAAACTCCTTTGTTCTTGAACTGATCCCTCATGCGATGCGGACTCTCCCCTCCCCAAGCAACCGTTCGCGTTCTGGTGCCTTGGATACTCTGGCGAGAAGGCGGTACCCAGACCGCTCCTTTTGTCGCCCCTTCTCTCCCTATTATTCCCTCTCTTGCGCCAGTTCGCCAAGAGCCCGCGCGAGCCCTTCGATGTCATCCGTGGAATGCGTTGCGCACACCGTGATGCGCAGCCGGCTGGTCCCTTGAGGAACGGATGGAGGCCGGATGGCTGGAACAAAATAGCCCCTCTCCAGCAACCGCTCGCTCATTCGGAGTGCAGCCGATTCCGTTCCAAAAGTAAGCGGGATGATCGGTGTTTCCGAGCCCGCCAGGCTGAACCCGGCTTGGACGAGCAGCTTCTTGAGCAGGCGGCAATTCTTCCAGAGCGATTCGCGGCGAAACGGTTCCTCGCGGAGCACTTTCAAGCTTTCCAACGCCGCGCCGGCGGCTGAAGGCGGCAAGGCTGTGGCAAAGATGAAGGGCCGTGCTTTGTTGATGAGAAACTCACGGAGGTGAGAACTGCAGGCGGCAAACCCACCAAAGGAGCCTAGGGCCTTGCTGAGCGTTCCCATCGCTACGTCAATGCAATCGTTCCCCGGCGGAAGTTGGCCTCGCTCCACGAAGTATTCGCCGACGCCTGCGCCCGTCGAACCTAATACACCGGTGGCGTGGGCTTCGTCTAACATCAGCAGGCAGTCATGTCTGCTGGCGAGCGAAGCGAGCCCCGGCAGGCCGGCCACATCTCCATCCATGCTAAAGACACCATCGCTCACGATCAACCGCCGCCGTGCTGCCGGCGCATCCTGCAACAAGCGCTCCAAGTGGTCCAAGTCCTGATGGCGATAGACGAAAAGCTGGGCGCGGCTGAGACGGCAGCCATCGATGATCGAAGCATGGTTCAACGCGTCGCTGAATATCTGGCTGCCTTCACCCGTTAGGGCCGTGATGATTCCCAGATTCGCAAGGTATCCCGAGGAGAACACCAACGCCGTTTCCTCCATCTTCAAGAGTGCCAGCCCCGACTCCAGGCGTTCATGGATCTCGAGATTTCCGCAAATCAGGCGCGAGCTCCCAGCAGAGACGTGAAATGCCTCAATCGCCGCCTGGGCAGCCGCTTTGACGCGCGCGTCGGAAGCGAGCCCGAGGTAATCGTTGCTCGAGAAGTTCGCGAGTTCCCGGCCGCCATAGCGGATGCGGTGGGCGCTCTCTTGCGCCACCGTCTTGAGAAACCGGCGCCGATGCAGACTCTCGAGTCGTGTTAGTTCGTCCAGCAAGAACTCAGTTGCGACCATAGCCCCACGCTAACCACCATCGTTGCAGTGCCGCCGGCTCAAGAACACTTGGCCTCCGAACAACGCGTTCCCGTTCTTTAGCCGGCAGGAGATTCTGAGCCAATTCAAACTCCGCTGCCGGCTGCAGTCTTCAACACCACAACGGCCGCTTCGTCGAAGTCAAATCGGGTCCGCGCGCAATCGAGAAGGCTGTCGGTGCTGACCGCCTCGATCAGGCTCGGATACTTTTCCAGGTACTCGATCCCCAACCCTTGAGCTTCAATGTCCTGCAGCATCTCTCCTAGGCCGTCATTGTTTCCCATCTTCACCGCCCAGGCGTGAATCAAACCGCGTTTCACTCTTTTGACTTCCTCAGGTGTGAAACGACCTTCCTTGAGGCGGGCGAATTCCTCCCTCATCAGTGCGAGTACCTTTTCAACTTCAGACGCACTGGCGGCAGCGCGCACAGAAAACAGCTGCTGTTGCGCTCCACCTCGAACGTCTGCCCTAATGTCATAAATGGCAGCGTCACTGGCGAGCACCCGATCGCCCAACTTTCCCCCTCCAGGACCTCCGGATAGAATCTGAGTCAGGATGAGTAACGAATGGTAGTCCTGATGACCCACCGGCAGGCTCGCGATTCCCGCCACCACCAACGCACCCTGTCTGGTCTCCAATTCCGAAGGCCAGGTGGTCCTCTGGCTGGCCGCCAACGTCCGCTCGGAAGCAAGAGGCCCGGTTTTCCAACCGCTGAAGGCTTTCTCTCCGGCCGCCAGCATTTCCTCAGGCGGCAAGTCTCCAACGATCGTGACGACTAACCGCTCTGGGCGGTAGTAGCGCCGATAGAAGCTGCGAACATCACCCAGGCTGGTTTGCTCCACGATTGCAGAACTGCCCTGAACCGCGCCTTGCGACGGATCTCGAGCAGCGCCGAGGTGCTGGCGCAGAGCCTGCTCGGCAGCCCAATCCGGGTTGCGCTCGAGCAAACGAAACCGTCCGAGCCATTCGTTGCGAAGTTTGTCGAAATCTTCAGTTTCGAGGTCTGGCAGGTCGACCATCTCAGCCAACAGCCCAAGATAGGTCGCGCAGTCTTTGCTGAGCCCACGAACAATCGTCGTCATAGCTGAATGGCCAGCGTTCCTCGCAACGTCGGCACCCAGAAAATCGAAAACGGCGGCCAGCGGTACCTGTCTCTTGCCGGATACTCTCCGCCACAGCAGCTCGCTCACAAGCCCTGCCACCCCCGGTTGGAAAGCAGCGTCCGCTTCGACTGCTGGCCTGAACGCTGCCTGAATGCTGACGGTTGAGCCCGCATGATTGTGCGCCGCAATCAATGTGACACCGTTGGCCAAAACTTTGCGCTGAACTTGAGGAGCCGACGGGCGCGCTGGCGGGACCTCCGGAAGGTCCTCGGTCGCGGAAACGCGCTTTTGCAACGAAGCGCTCTCCGAAGCTTTCGAAGCGAAGACCGAATCTGGAAGCAAGGCGGCCAACGGGAACGGCACTCGCGCCTCGAGCTCTTCAGCAGCGGGTGCGGGCACTGCAGGAGCCGGTCCAGCCGTTTGGACATCAGAGCCCGAAGGTGAAAGGATCTCGACTTCGACTGCCCTCTGCCTCGCCACAGGCACAAGCGAGCCCACCGTGCGCGCATTCTCAGAAAAGTATCGAATGGCAACGCGCCGCAGATCGTCTTTGCCAACGCGCGAGATCTTGGGCTCGATCTCGTTCAGCAGCCGATAACTGGCGATCGATTCGAAATAGCCAAGCTGGAAAGCCCGTTTGCTCAAAGAATTCTGCGCGAGGAATTCGCCCGCCACCAGCAGATTCCGAGCCCTGGCAAGCTCGACGTCGCTCACTTCCTGGTTCTTCAGGCGTTCGAGTTGTTCCAGCACTGCTTCTTCTGCCGGCTGCAACTGGAAGGCGTCTGGAAGCGCCAGCGTCAGTCGATAGAGCCCGGGCGCCTGCCTGGGCGCGATGCTGGAGCAAACTTCGAGTGCGAGCCCAGGCTCGACGAGGGCCCGAAAAAGCCGTGAGGAGGCCTTTGCAATGGCTGGCTGTGACTGCGTCCAGTGCGGCATGCCTTGCGCGCCGGTGAGCACCGCGTCGAGCAACAGCATCGCGTAGAAATCGTCGTTCAACAACTCCGGCACCTGAAATGCGAATTGAAGATACGGCGTAGCGTTGCCGCCCGTCGTTCGTACGCGGCGTTCGCCTCGGCGTTTGGGCTCGCGCACTTCGATACGCCGGGTGTTTGCCCCGTACGCGATCGATCCGAAATGCTTCTCCACCAAAGCCAGTGCGGAACGGGTCTCGAAGTCGCCAACCAGGACGACAACGGCATTGGCCGACACAAAGTGTTGCCGAAGGTGTTGCGAAACGTCACCAAAACGAATGTTTTCGACGTCGGGCAGCCAGCCTTGGGCGGGCCAGCGATAGGGGTGCCGCTGGAGAGCGACTGCGGCCACCTCGTCATCCAGAAGACTCTTCGAATCGTCTGCCCGCGTACTAACCATCGCCACGGCTCTGCGCCGGTAACCAGTGAAATCGGTGGGGTCGACGCGGGGCGTCGACATCCGGGCGGCTTCAAGCTTCAAGACGTCTTCAAGAGCGTTGGCCGGAACGGTTTCGAAGAATCCCGTTTGGTCGGGAAGAGTCACGGAGTTCCATTCCCCTCCCGTTTCGAGCATCAACCGGCCAGTCTGTTCTCGAGAGTAGGAACCCAGGTCCCGCCAGCGCGCCAGCCGAGCGAGATTCGACAACCCTGCAGCACCTGCCGGGTCGTCCTTGGCGCCAACTCGATACCAGCAACCCAGCGACACAAGAGGCCTGGAGTGGTTCTCCTGCAATAGGACTCGCACGCCATTCTGCAGGCGCGCTTCAGTCACTGAAGACTGCATGGTGGCCAGCGGCGGCTGCGGGCTCGTTGCGATCGGCGCGCGCTCCGGAACTCTCACCTTGGGGCTCGAAACAGGAACTGGCACAACCGGAATCCGCGGCCGGGCTTTGCGCGCAGGCGCCTGCTTTTGGGCTTTCAGATCGAGACCGCCCGCAAGCACCGAGAGCAAAAGCGTAAAGAAGAGAGGTTTCCAATAGACGCCGGCCATCGATTAGAGCTTTCTCACGCGAGATACAAGTGCTGCTCGCTCCTTTTCCATCTTCGCCAACCCCTTGCGATAAGCCGAAACGGCCCTCTGATGTTGCGCGAGGGTCTTCGAGAAGACGTGGCCTCCCTGGTTGTCCGCGACGAAATAGAGATAATCCGACGGCGCCGGGTTGAGGGCAGCCTCAAGCGAACGCTTGCCAGGGTTGGCGATCGGTCCGGGTGGCAACCCGGGATACCGGTAGGTATTGTAGGGCGAGTTCAAGGCGAGGTCCGACTGAAAGATCTTCCCGCGAAAGTTTCCGTTCAATTGCGCTGCATAAATGACCGTTGGATCGCACTGCAGCAGCATCTTTTTCTTCAGCCGGTTCTGAAATACGCCGGAAATCAGTTCGCGTTCGGAGTCGACGCTGCTTTCCTTTTCGATCAGCGACGCCAGCGTGACTACCTGTTGCAGACTGAGCGGCGACTGATGCAGGCGCGGCGCAAGCGCTGCAGAAACCTCACGGAAACGCCTCACCATGATCAGAGCAATCTCGCTGGCTGCAGTTCCTCGTGCCAGACGGTAGGTATCAGGAAAGAGGAAACCTTCGAGGTTCTTCGCCCCGGGACTCAAGTCGCCGATCGCATCTACTTGGGTGGCTGCGGCGTCCAAAAGGTCGACCGCGCGAGCCAGGCCTTTCTGCTCCAGCAAGGCGCCGATCTCAAACCGGCTGTAGCCTTCAGGCACGGTCACTTCGTGGTAGTAGATCAAGCCGCGAATCAGCTTGTTGGCGACTTGGATGACAGAAAGCGGTTCCGCGAATCGGTACTCTCCAGCCTGTAATCGACTTTTGGGCTTGGCCAGCTTGAGGTAAGCAAGAAACACCGCCCAATCGCGAACGATGCCTTCTCGTTCCAACAGCCGGGCAGCATCGTAGGAAGAGGTCCCAAAGGGAATCACTACGAATTTCTCGACTCCGGGAGCCGCCGCGTAAGGACGCGACCAGAGAAAGCGCAGGACCGTCGCGCTCCCCGCCACCACCGCCAGCAGACAGAGGATCGTGGCGGCAAGGAGGCGTCTCCTGGTCTTAGTTCCGGCCATGGCGGTCCGCCGCGGGTGCCTGTTCAAATGGCGAGGTCAGATTGTGGAAATCCAGGAAATCTTGCAGGATCACGACTGCGGAGAGCTGGTCGATTTCTTTCTTGCGCTTGGACCAGTGGTCCCCACGCTCGATCAACCACTGCTCGGCGGCAAAGGAAGACAACCGTTCGTCCCATAGACTCACTTCAACGGAAACCACAGCCTGCAGTCGCGCCGCAAACCGGCCCATGCGCACAGATTCCCGACCCACGGTTCCGTCCATGTTGATTGGATTCCCGACAACGACGTGGCGTACTTCGTTTTCCCGAACCAGCCGCGCCAAGGCTTCGAAATCCTGGCTTCGGCTCTTTCTTCGCAAAGTCGCAATACCGCGGGCGATCAACGCGGTCTCGTCGCTGATCGCCACCCCAATGCGCGCCTTGCCAACATCCAATCCCATGAATCGCACGACAGATGCCTCACTTCGGGGAGCAACCCCATCGACAGCCGAGTATAGGGTTGGCTCCTAGGGGTGTCAAGAAACGCCGAAGGACATGCAGGGTCCCGTCAAAGTCTCGTAAGTCGTTGAGTCGAGGTCGAGCCCTTGCTAACGCGCGGGCTACTGATTTGGCCCACGCGATTGTTCAGTAGCCCGACCGTAAGGGAGGGCTCACGACTT
>VFZK01000182.1 GCA_016871215.1 Acidimicrobiia bacterium
AAGTTTGGCCTGTTTCGCAGGAAAGATACAGGTCAGTGGGTAAAAGGCGGTCCTCAATCAGAACAGAATGTTTCCGAGGCCGAAGCCGCCGTAATCGCTCGCAATAATCGCGATCAGCTTCTTGCTGGCGTAGCGTTGCTGGAAAAGCTGCCCAAAGACGCGGATGACCGCCAGTACAGCGATCTCCAGGCTGAACTGCAGCAAGCGAGTCCTGATATTAGCGACGTCGGCTGGGCACATAAGTATTTTAGTTTGCTCTTTCCGGAAAAGCTTGATGACTACCACAACGCACGTTGGCAACGGTTCAATCTCATCAAGCTACTGCAGCTGCCTCCTAAGGGGGATGGCCTCTACAGTTGTGCTGGTCGATTTGTGAGGCTGGCAGCCCAACTGGGTTGGCCGACAAACCACCTGACGTCGGCGATCAATGAACGAAACGGAAGGCGGCCAACGAACTACTGGCGCATTGGGACCCGGCTGGATGAAAAAGAGAGCATCTGGCCGGCGATGCGCGACGGTGGTTTCGTTGCAATTGGATGGCACCTTATCGGAGATCTCTCAGGCATTGTAGCTCCTGGTGAAAAAGAGGCAATTCGCCGTCTGGTCGAAGCGCACTATCCCGGAAACCCGAGTGTTGTTTCAAGGAAGGCTGGCGAGATCAAGAAGTTCTTCACGACAATTTCTGAAGGAGACACTGTTGTTGCTGCGGACGGACAGACGATCCTTGGTTTGGGTCGGGTCACTGGGCCCTATAGCTTTGAGAATACGCCGCCGAGCGGCGCACCGCATCGTCGTCCAGTGGAGTGGATTTCCACGGAACAGTGGAAGTCACCTACACGAGAAGGTTTGCAAACGACCGTCGCTCCGCTGAGAAAGGACGAGAGTAACCTTGTCGAGATTGAGCGCCGTCTGCTTCACCCAAAGCACACGACCGTGGCGACAGAGAAGGCCGAGCAGCCTGCATCGGTTGCAACCAAAGTACCGCGATTGTCCGGCATTCCAGGGCGCTTACAAGCAATTCTTCACCGCAAAGGACAAGCGATACTTTACGGCCCCCCCGGCACCGGCAAGACCTATTGGGCACGCAAGACTGCATTCGAGCTCGCTGCGTTCCACGCATTTGGGACCGCTTACACCGACCTTACGTCTGACGAGAAGATGGAAGTTGAGGGGAGCGCCACAGCGTCTGGACTTGTGCGCTGTTGCACGTTTCACCCAGCCTACGGTTACGAGGACTTTATAGAGGGTTTTCGTCCACAGTCGAGCGCAGCGGGACACCTGGTGTTTCAACTAAAGGACGGAATCTTCAAACGCATTTGCGCCGATGCCGTCCGAAAGCCAGAGAAGAAGTTCTTTCTGCTCGTCGATGAAATCAATCGAGGAGACATTCCGCGCATCTTCGGTGAATTGCTGACTTTGATGGAACATGACAAGCGAGGAACTACAGTCAGCTTGCCAGTCTCAGGAGAACTGTTTGCAGTGCCGCCCAACCTGTATGTCATTGGAACTATGAACACGGCGGATCGTTCCATTGCATTGCTCGACACAGCCTTGAGAAGGAGGTTTGGGTTTCTAGAACTGATGTCCGACACCAGCCTGTTCGGCAATTCCTCGGCGGGAAATAGTATCCCTATCGGACCTTGGTTGAGTGCGCTCAACGACCGAATTCTCGCTCACCTCAAGCGTGACGGGAGAAATCTGCAAATCGGCCATGCCTATCTGATGGAGGGTGAAAAGCCGATCACGGATTCTTCACGGTTCGTTCGAGTTCTATCAGAAGACATCATTCCGCTGCTCGAAGAGTATTGCTATGAGGACTACACCGTGCTGACGAAGATTCTCGGCACGGGGTTGGTTGATGAAACCAAACAGCGCATTCGCGAAGAGCTTTTTTCGGTATCGCGATGGGAAGAGCTGGTGCAGGCACTGCTGTCACCCTCGCCAGAGATTGTGACTTCTCCAGACGCAGCCCCGACTGAGGAGCCAGATGACGTCGAGCAGGAAGGGGACGAATCTTGAGTCCCGTGGTCGTCAGTCTACTTGAGTGGGAAACGCTGCGACCCGATCGGGGCAGTCCACTTGCCGAAAAGAATCTACGGCACGACGAGGCCGGTCGGAAGCTGGCAGAACAGTTGACTCAGCAAGGGTTTATTGAGGTTTTGGAACTTGCGCGTGGCATCGAACTGCGAGCGACTTCTTACGTTGGACGATTCAGTCTGGGTGAAGTGACCGTTACGGTGCAACCGAAGATTTCGGAAGCACCGTTCCTGAACCTGCTGCGCTATGCGTACGGCCTGCGTCAGTTGGAACTCTATAGACCTGTGGGCTACGCTTCGTCCAAATGGGCATTCCAAGACTTGCTCATCCAGCAGCTTGCTGCAGAGATTGGGGAGTTGTTGGCTCGTGGCATCCATCGTGACTATGAAAAAGCGTACTCAGAGCTAGCCAACCCGAGAGGAAGGATTCAATTTGAAAGGTTGGTTGGGACGGCAGATCGCGCGAAAGCAGCCTTACCCTGCATTCATCACCCCAGAACTGAGGATACGGTGCTGAACCAGGTTTTGCTTGCCGGGCTCATCTATGCAGCTAGCCTCACAGCCGACCATGATTTGAAGGCGCATCTCAGACGCCTGACCAAGACGTTAGACGAGACAGTATCGCTCAAGCGAATCGACGCCACTCTGCTGGCCGAAGCGCAACTGGCGTTGGACCGACGAACAATTGCTTACGAAGCTGCCTTGGTGCTAATTGGAATCCTATTTCGCTCCGAGGGAGTATCGCTTGATGGGGAGAAAGAACGCCTGCGTCTTCCGGGATTCTTGTTTGATATGAATCGCTTCTTCCAGTCTCTGATCTCGCGCTTTCTGCACGATAACCTGGAGAATTGCGAGGTTGAGGACGAATTTCGACTTAAGGAGCTTTTCAGCTACGATCCAGACCGAAATCCTCAGAGGCGCCGAGTGCCCGTCCAAAAGCCAGATTTCATTATTAGGCGCGAGCGGAGGATCGCGGCGATTTTGGATGCAAAATACCGTGATCTGTGGGAGAAGTCGTTGCCTCGAGACATGCTCTACCAGCTGGCGCTCTACGCCCTCGGACAACGCGGTCTCAGCCGGAAGGCAGTCATTCTCTATCCAACCCTTTGCCAGGTAGCCAAAGAGCAAGCGATTCTCATCCGTGAACCCGTTAGTGGCGCGACCCAAGGCGAAGTCATTCTCCGCCCGGTGAATTTGCTCAGGTTGGATGGGCTTTTACGCGCCAGAGACTGGAAGGCGAATCGGAGCCTGGCACATCAACTCGCTTTCGGATGCGAGCCCCTTTAAGTTGCTCTACGACGTTCAGAAACTTTACGTCTTCGCCAGTGATCGGCGCGGATTCATAACCGATCCCACAATCAAACGGCAAACTAACTTTGAACGCACGTTTCGAAGAAACAACCACCATGTCGTGCAGCCTCTTGGCGGGCAAAATAGAAAGCTTTTTAAGTGCGTCGGTCACTTTGTCGAAAGCAGCTCGGTCTCCCGGCGTCAGTTTCTCATCACCTCTGAAAGAATCTAGGAGAAGTAGTTGGGGCAACCAAGACCACGCTGTCGGAAACCGAGTCTCGGGCTCAGCGGAGGCACTCACGATCTTCTGAAACGATCGAAATGGAAAGTCTGATGAAGAAATGTGGCGGGCGAACAACTCGGAGGAGTTCGCTGAGCTGAGCTTGAGATGTTCTGCGAGCGGGGTCTTTCCAGATTCTTTGTATCCTTGTTTCTTCCCGCCTGTGGTCTTTCAGAAGAGGGAGCTGGCCCGTTGAAGCAAATGCCCTGAGCAAGAGGGGCGGATGGAGTGGAAGGCCTGACAGCGCGCTTCCGCAGCATTCTCAACTTCGTGGCGCGCTGAGAGGCGCCTGGAACGGAAGGAGCGTGAATGGCCCAGGGCTTTTGCTTGGGCCAGCGGCACGTCGTTGTTAGCGCTGGGAAGGGTGTTGGTGTTCTCTGCGAACTTCCTTCCCAGCGCGCTGGCGTGCGAGGGGTGGGGTCGCGGGAACAGACTGAAAGTGGCCGAAGGCCGGCCTTCCGCTCAAAGACCTGGCTATTCGCCAGGAGAGATTGCGCTGAGGATTTGCGACGCCGTCTGTTGTACGAAATGGAGCGACTCCGTCAAGGTCTGCTTGTTGCCGTTCCAGAGTTGAATGTATGAACTGGATGCTTCTGCCCCGTCTAAGCCAATGGCTTGGCAGACCACGAATGCAACAGCTTCGGCTTCGGTCTCGCGAATCGTGCGAGTTGTTTCGGCGCGGCGCTCCGTCCGATGAAGTTCCTCGTGAGCGAGCTCATGGACCAGCGTTGTGAAGGCCTCGGCGGGTGAGAGATTCGGAAGGAGTGTTATCCTCCTACCGTGTGACACGCCTTTCGCTGGAGCAATGTCGGCGGAGTATTCGAGGGCAATTCCGAGTCGCTCAACGTAAGCTTTCAGCCGGTCGGTGTACTCTCCAGGATCGCCAGTGATCGCTGAGATTTCCGCAAGCGGTTTGCCGTCAGTCTGCGACTCGTCTTATATAGAGATTCGCCAACTTTCGACGAGGCTTTAGATTTTCAAGGCATTCGTGACGCTGAAGGAACTGTGATGGTTCTATAAAGGGTCCCCAGATTTCCTGTTGTGGTGTCTTCGATCGCTAGCTCGAGGCCGTAGGTTCCAGGAAACAGAGGCACGACCTTCTTGAATAGCAAGGAGTCCACAGGTGTGGACTCCCGAAGCCCATCGGGAGACATCACTGAGGGTGTTCCTTCAAAGATTTCCAAGACTTTCCGGTTTCTTCGAACTATGCCAAAGATATGAGTAGTTTCTTCTGCCCGAGTTTCTTTCCTGTTGTGGTAACCCACATTCGCTTTGGGAATCTTGACCGTGATCAAGGCCAGTACTGTGGATTCAGTGACTGGGATATATTCCGTCCGGCAGGTGAAAGGTAGGAGACTGTATGACACCCCAACATTAAGAATTGTCTCCAAGACCTTGAATTGAATTTGAGGAGGCCGCCCGCATAATATGGTGTATCCGTTCGGGAGTTCCTTGATATCGGAACGAGTATTGGGGATTTGGGATAACGCTCGATGGGCCGTGGCATTCATAAGGATCCTATGATTGCCTTTCCCAAGTGGATCTTCAAATTCAATCGCTCCTTCCAAACCATAGTGTTTTTCTTTGTTCAGGTAGTGCCAGATCTCAATTGAATACTCCCCCTTCCCACTCTCGACCCGGTCAGGTGGCCCCCACGCAATATAGACCCGGCCCCGATCCGTCTTCCATCCCATTCGGTCTCCTGTACCAAAGTGAGCATTGGCATACAGGATCCGATCGTAAAACTCTTCCTTAAATTCATTGTTTATGGTGTCCGGCGTCGGATCGCGCGGTGCCCAAAACTGCTGGACAACAAGATCGCAATCCTCGCTCTTATGGGTTGCCTGTGCCCAGGTTCGCTCCGTATCTGGAATGATGTAGCCGACATCCTGCGAGAGCCATGTCTTCAGGAAATCACAAGAAGTTTTAGATTTCGGAGATGTCGAGAACTCAACGGCGTTGCTGAATAAGCAGATCAACCCAAATATCAGTGTTGTTTTCAAAACCCTTGTAGTGAGGAGTTCATTGGAGAAAGGATGCAACCACACTCGCCTTATATTCATTCTGAGCCTTCCTTAAAGACTCTACTGCGTAACCATTTTCTCCCCTGCACTGGCTCAGCGGTCAATCCGCAGCTATTTGATGAATCGTGCCAGGCCTGGAACCCCTTCGCGGGCGACGATCTGATACCGGCCATCAGTGGCGAGATCGACGAAGTAACTTTGAATCTGATCGTCGCGCAGAACAACGATTCCGTCCACGGTCCCCATATAGAGAGCATCGTCGTGGCGAACGATCATATTGATAATCGTGCTCACACTGAAGAGCCGCACCTGCTCGGTCTTCCGATCCTGGCGTAATAAACCGCCTGAGTTGTTTCCATACTCTCCACGGTGACAAAGCGCGAGCCAGATGAAATCGGGTTCGACCAGGAGCGAGGAAACAGACCAACGGTGGATTTCGGGCGGAGAGTAGAGCCGATAGGAACGCATCCCCTCATCGAAGTAACCAAAGCCTCCGATTCCGGTTAAACCCTCGCCGTTGTAAAAGGTCTTACCAAACCAAAGACGGCCTTCTTCCAGTTGATGCGGGCCAATCTCTTCATTCAGGTCAGTCTGGCTTGGCGGGATGCTCCTCAAATCAACTTCATCTCGGCGTGCCAACCGCCAGGTGTTTAAATCGGACTGAGGCAATTGGTGTATTTTTTCCTTGGGACCCATCTTTTCCACCACAATCTTTGAGTCAGACCCGTCTTTGTTCTTTTGATTGGATAGTCTGAACCGCTTTCCTGGACCGAAAGCTGGCGTTAGATCGGCCTGCGGCTGTGGTGTGCGATAAACACGGTCGCCCGCAGTGGATTCCTGCATGGGAATGCGAGACAGCTTGGTGCGGGCCTGCTTATGAGGGACTACTCGTAGGACATTTGCCCCTGGCTCGATATCGACTAGCAGAAGTTGTTGGGTATCGCACATCACAAACTGTGGACCCTGCGGGCCATGCAAGATCTGAGATACCGAAAACGGGCGGTAAGAGAAGGCCTTCACCAGTGATGTTGGCGATCATGCAAAAGCGGAGTTATTTGAACATTTGCCGGTTGGGTTCTTGGATACCGAGTGGGAACGGATGACGGTCACGCCGTGGGAGGGATTGGGAGGTTGAGGAGCTTTTCGGCTTTGTAGCGGAGATAAGCGGCGACCCGGGCTGAAGGCGGGTTGGCTTGCAATTCCTCCAGGACTGGCTGGAAGTAACGCAGCGAGCGGATGGGCGGCAGCGGTGGTGCTTGGGGAGAACGACTGGCGCGGCGGGAGCAAGCCAGGAGCAGGGCCAATACGAGGGTGGGCAAGGGAACCTGCTGTTGTTGCCACTGCAGAGCCTGCCGGTGATCGAGATCGGAGAAGTAGGCTGGGGTGTCCGGCAGCTGGAGATAGAACTCCAGCACGGCGTGGATGTAGTCCTGTGGGGTGGTGTCGGACACGGGTCAACTCCGTTTTTTCTTGCGGGCGGCGGCTTCCAGTTCACTTTCGCGGACGCGATAACTGTGACCTTCGATGAGGGTGACATCCGCGTGGTGGGTGAGGCGGTCCAGTAGCGTTGAGATCACGGTGGAGTTGGGGAAGACGGTATTCCAGTCTTTGAACGATCGATTCGTGGTGATCAATAAGGAACGGCGTTCGTAGCGGGCGTTGACGATTTCGTAGAGCAGGTCGGCGGCCTGGGAGTCGTAGGAAAGATAGCCGACCTCATCAATGGCCAAGAGGTGAGGATGAGCCAACAGCTTGAGTTTACGGCGGCGGGCGTGAGGAGATTCACAGGCGGCCAGCTCGGTTAACAGGTCAGCGGCGGAGCGAAACCAGACGGTGTAACCGGCCAGCAAGGCTTGATGGGCGAGGTTTTTGGCGATCAGGGTTTTGCCGACGCCGTTGGTACCCACCAGAATGAGGTTGCGGGCTTCGGCAATGAAGTCCAGGGTCAAAGCCCGTTGAATCAGATCCCGGTCGATCTTCTTAGGCCAGTTCCAGTCGAAGTCGGCCAGGGGGCGGAAGCGGCCGAGGCGAGCTTGGCGGAGGCGGGCCTGAAGGCCGCGCTGGGCACGGGCCTCGGACTCGGCGCGGGCGATTTCCTCTAGCTGCTGGAGCGGGCTCCAGCGCTTTTGGGTGGCGCGGGCCAGGAAGTCATCCAGAGTCTGAGCCGTGGCTTTCAGGCCGAGGCGGGCCAGCTCGGTGGGCAGATCAGGACTGGGAATCATCTTCGGGGTCGGAGAGTTCATCGTAAGCCTCCAGTTGGGGATGAGGAACGACCAGCGTTTCCAACTCCGGACGAGCGGAGAGACGAATCGGCAGCAAGGGTTGGCGACGGGCGGCGCGCTGGCGCTGATGAAGTAGGAAAGCGACGGCGGCAGCGCGGGGTGTGCCGCGCTGCAGGGCTTCTTCGACCGCCGCCGTGACCTCAGCGGCTCCGTAGTCTTCCACCAGCCGCAGCAGCTGAGCGGTCTGGGTAGCGGCGGATTCACCCCGTTGGAAGGCCGCTTCCAGAAACTGGGCCGCTGCTGGGATGGAGGCTGCCAGCCGGAGTGTGGCCGTCGAGGCCAGAGCTTTCTGTTTGCTGGCCAACAAAGCCTCCAGGTGAGCCGGATCGTTGATCCTCTGATGACGGTCATAGGATCGCCGGTGGCGGGCGATCTGGACGGTCCCGTCGAGCAGACGTACCGTGGTCGGTGAAGCCAATAGGGTCAAGGTACGGCCCACGGCTTGGGGTGGAATGGAATAATCGTTGAGATCGAAGCGGACATAGATCGTTTTGCCGGAACGGACGGTGAGGCGCTGCTGGCAATCGAAGGGATGGGCGGGCAGCGGTAAGAGGCGGGGTTTTTCCTGCTCGAAGGCCGCGGCGACGGTGAGGCCTGGGCCGCCAGGCCAGGGGCGCTGCTGGGCGACTTGTTGGCACCACAGCAGTGCTTGGTGATTGAAGTCTTCCAGGGTGGTGAAGGGACGGGCGGCAAAGAAGCTGGAGCGTGCGTACTGAATGGACCGCTCCGCACGCCCCTTCTCGTTGCCCCGTGCTGGGGCGCAGGGCCGGGTGGCGAAGTGATAGTGAGCGGCCAGTTCGAGCCAGCGGGGATGAAAGCGGACCTGGTCACCGTAGCGTTCCCGCACGACGCTGCGCAGATTGTCGACCAACAGCACTCTGGGGGCCCCACCCCAGTGATGAAAGGCATGGACGTGGCCGAGCAGAAAGCTTTCCAGCGATTGATCGAAGAAGAACTCCAGCCACAGAGCCCGGCTGTAGGACAGGGTGACGACGAAGGCCGACAAGCGGCGGCGGGCCTGGCCGAGGGTGACTTCCCCGAAGGAGGCCCAATCGGCCTGGGCCTGCTCGCCGGCGAAGACCTCCAGGTGCAAGAAGGCTTCACGGTGGGGTGGCCGCAACTGCGCCACCACCCGGCGCAGCTGGACCACACTGCCCTGATAGCCCCGGGTCTGGAGCATCTGGAACAAGCGCGTGGTGCGCAGACGAGGATACTGCTGGAGGGTCTGGCGCAGGAAGTCCAGATAAGGATCGGTCAAGCGGTTGCGGCGCGACGGGCCACGGCGAAAGCGCTCGGTCTCCAGCGCCCGGCGCACGGTGTCAGGATGCAGGCCGAGTTGGGTGGCAATGGTGCCCACCTTCCAGTGCTCGGCGTGAAAGCAGTGGCGAATCTGAGCCTTCAGTTCAGTTGAGATCATGGGTTGTTGTCCTGGGCAAAGGGATCGATCCACCCACCGCGGCGGCCACACCGCCAGCAGCACAGTGGCGGCGAGGGATCTGGAGGCCAGCTGGCCCCCGGCGGCCCCAGCTCGAAGGCGGCCAGCCGGGGATGAGCAGGCGCGCTGATCCTGCCAGAAGCCGTAACCGGTTGGGAACCTTGATCCGTCACGCGGGCCGACCGGCGGTGGCGATACGCCTGTTGGCGATCCCGATGATCGAGCCGGCCTTCCGGACTTTGCTGATGACGGCGGTTGGCATCACGCCGTTGCTGGCGGCGCGATTTCTGGCGGCAACGCGGGCTGCAGTAACACTGACCATGATCACAACTGGAACACAGATAAAACAGCAGACCGCACCCTTCGGCACGGCAGAACTTTGGGCGGAGAATAACTGGTGGGACCCGCATCCGGCGGCCAAGACCAGCCTGTCACGACAGGCTCTGGACAGCCGGCGCCACTCATGCGAGGATGACTTCACCTTGGTTGAGAGGCCATCCTCCCACGAGGAGCACCGACCAACAAAAAACCCCGGTTGCTCGAACAACCGGGGTTTGTTTTCCCGCCGATCCTACCAGACTTGCGCTGCTCTCAAAAGCTCTGCCAACACGCCCAACCCGAATCGCGACGGGATGATGGGTCCGATGATGGGTTCGATGATACTGACCACCTATACCGACATTTGTTTAGATTTCGACCCTTTCGGATGATCGCTGACAACACCATCTGCAACAACTTGGCCCACGACTGG
>VFZK01000183.1 GCA_016871215.1 Acidimicrobiia bacterium
TTCGTTGTCCGAAATCGTAAGTTTTCGCATGGGCAAAGCCCTCCTTGCCCTTCGACTATGGCAAGGAGAGGCTTTGAAAGCAAGAACATTATGCAGCATTATTTATGACGCTATGTATAGCGATCCACTCTTGGAAGCCACGTGAATGGCCAGGAGCGGTTCAGCGACGAGTTGTTGGGAAAATGCATCCGTCATGAGGATTAAATCTACAACAAAAAGCGCCACTTGCCGATGATCTGCTTTATCGGCAACGGGTTGAGCGAGTTTAGCTTTGGCCCGCCACAGCGGCAGCAGGCTCGGAACGCAGCTCGGTTCCGTTGACCGCGCTTCCGGATAGTAGCACATTCGATGCAGCCGCCCCGGCCAAGTCGCCTGCCTCGTCGGGCTGCCGACAAGAGCCGGCAAGGTTGGAACTCTTCCTGGCCTTTGTGCTAGCGTACGACAGCGGAGTATTGAGCGAAGGAGACTCGCGCGATGGCTGTGTACTTAGTAACCGGAGGAGCTGGCTTCATTGGATCGAACCTGGTGGAGGAACTCGTTCGGCAAGAGGCGCAGGTCAGGGTCATTGACAATTTCGCCACTGGCAAGCCTGAGAACTTGAAGCCGTTCGAAGGCAAGATCGACTTCAGGGAAGTCGATATCTGCGATCTGAAAGCGCTCATGGAAGCCGTGCGGGGCACCGCCTATGTGCTGCACCAGGCGGCCATTCCCTCAGTGCCGAAATCGGTGATCGATCCGATCGCTTCGCACAACGCCGATCTCACCGGAACGTTGCACGTGTTGTGGGCGGCCAAGGAAGCAGGAGTCAAGAGAGTGGTTTACGCGGCATCCTCCTCGGCTTACGGTGAAAACCCGGAACTGCCCAAAAGAGAGGAGATGCCCGCTCGAGCCATTTCGCCCTACGGCTTGATGAAATATGTCGGGGAAGAGTATTGCCGTCTCTTCACACAACTGTATGGTCTGGAAACCGTCTCGCTGCGCTACTTCAACGTCTTCGGTCCGCGGCAAGATCCGTCTTCCCAATACTCCGGTGTCCTCTCCCGATTCATCACAGCCATGCTCGACGGAAGAAGGCCGGTGATCTTCGGCGACGGCGAACAGAGCCGGGACTTCACTTTCGTGGCCAACGTCGTGCAAGGCAACCTGCGGGCCTGCCACGCTCCCGGAGTCGCTGGCAAGATGTACAACCTGGCCTGCGGCCGGCGTGTCGACCTGAATGAAGTGGTGACTCAGTTGAACCAGATTCTGGGAACGTCACTGGTGCCGGTCTACGAACCAAGCCGCGTCGGAGACATCAAACATTCCCTGGCCGACATTTCCCACGCCGCGACAGAGCTCCAATACACGCCGTCAGTCCAGTTCGAAGAGGGGTTGCGAACGACCGTCGAGTGGTACCGGCAGAACCTCTGAAGCTTGGCGACACCGGAAACGGCACACTAGATTTTCGCCTCGTCCTCCTCTCGCGCCGGTTTCAGGACCCCGTCAAAGTCTCGTAAGTCCTTGAGTCGAGGGCGAGCCCTTGCTAACACGCGGGCTACTGATTTGGTCCACGCGGCTATTCAGTAGCCCGACCGTAAGGGAGGGCTCACGACTTTGACGGGACCCTGGCCGGTTTGCGCCGTTTGCAAAGCCGGGCGGGTCTCTCTATAATTCCTTCGCAACCATCTGACTCAACGAGGCCGCCGTGACCCGCAAGCCAACAGAGATCGAGGACAAGTATTTTTCGCTGCTCGAGCGAGGCGCCAAGCCTGGCCGCTATATCGGGGGCGAGCCCAATATGGTGGTGAAGGACCTGGACCGTGTGCGAGTTCGTTTCGCCTTGGCGTTTCCTGATGTTTACGAGATCGGCATGTCGCATAACGGCCTCCGCATGCTCTACCACATCCTGAACCGCCTTGACGATGTCTATGCCGAGCGAGTTTTTGCACCTTGGGTTGACATGGCGGCCGTCTTTCTAAACGAGGGCGTGCCGCTCTTGAGCCTGGAAACCAAAACCCCCATTCGGGATTTCGATCTGGTGGGCTTTTCGCTGCAGGCGGAGCTGACCTATATCAACATTCCTTACATGCTCGACCTCGCGGGCATTCCCCTGCTCTCTCAGGACCGGCGGGAAGGCGACCCGCTCGTCTGTGCCGGCGGACCTTGCACGGCGAATCCCGAGCCGCTGGCCGATTTCATCGACTTCTTTGTGATCGGTGACGGAGAAGAAATCGTTGTCGAGATGGTCGATCTGGTCCGTAACGCTCATGACGAAGGTTTGAAGCGCTGGCAGATACTCGAGGCTCTAGCCAAGCTGCCTGGCATTTACGTACCTCAGATTCATCAGCCTCCCAACCCGTGGGTGCCTGAAACCCGTCCCGCCAAGCCCTTCACGCTGGTGAAGCGGCGTTGGGTCGAAGCGCTGTCGCCCGATTTCTACTCTACCCAACCGATCGTACCCGTGATCGATATTATTCAGGACCGCGTCAGTGTCGAGGTGATGAGGGGTTGCACGCAGGGCTGCCGTTTCTGCCAGGCTGGTTACTGGTATCGTCCCACGCGTGAGTTGAACGTCGACGACGTGATGCGCCTGACTTCCGAGTCTCTGAGAAACACCGGCAACCGCGAGATCGGCTTGCTGTCGCTTTCCACAGCCGACTACAGCCAGGTGGAGTGTTTAACCAAGGAGATGGCGAGGGCCTTCTCCAAAGACAGAGTCTCGATTTCACTTCCCTCGCTGAGAGCGGACATGTTTTCTGTGTCGCTGGCGGAGAACGTCGGCGAGGTCAAGAAGAACGGCTTCACTTTCGCGCCTGAAGCCGGCAGCGAGCGAATGCGGCGTTTCATCAACAAGAACATCAGCAACGAGGAGCTGTTCCATTCGATCGAGACCGCTTACCGGCAAGGCTGGAACCTGGTGAAACTGTATTTCATGATTGGCTTGCCGACTGAAACCGACGCGGATATCCGAGAGCTCGTCGATCTCATTCGGGAGGTCGGGCGAATCGGGAAGAAGGTGCGCGGCGGCCAGAAAAATGTGAACGCCAGCATTGGAACATTCGTTCCGAAGTCGTTCACGCCTTTTCAATGGGACCGCTTCGAAGATCTCAAGATCACGACGGACCGGCTCAATTACCTGAAATCCGCCGTGCGCTTCCCGTTTGCCCGTCTCAAGTGGCACGACCCGAGGGAATGCTTTATCGAGGGCGTGCTGTCGCGTGGCGACCGGCGCGTGGGCAGTGTCATTCTCAAGGCCTTCCAGCTGGGCTGCCGCTTCGACGGCTGGAATGAAATGTTCAACTTCGAACTCTGGATGAGGGCCTTCGAAGCATCAGGAATCGATCCGTACTTCTATAACCGCGACATTCCACTGAACGAAGTGCTCCCCTGGGAGTTCATCGATATCGGCGTCTCGAAGAAGTTCTTGCTCAAAGAGCGCGAGCGCTCCTACGAGCAAGTGCAGACCTACGATTGCAAATGGGGGGATTGCCGGGGATGCGGCATTCCAGGAAACTATGAAGACATCAAGCTGGCTGAGGCGCCCGAGCCGTTGAAAACGGAAAGCCTCGTCCCGCTCAGTATGGCTCCATTGACCGTCGCAGCAGCAGCGCCACGAGGTGAAACCCCGAAAAGCGCCGCTTCCAGGCTGTCGGCTCCCGTAGCTGCCAAAACCGAAGCTCTGAACACAGACGCTGCGCTGCCGTTACCCCGGCGGCCCTTTGTGATGCACTATTGGAAAGTGGGCCCTGCCCGGCTGCTATCGCACCTGAATGTGATGCAACTGATGGAGCGGGCGATGATCCGCGCGGAGTTTCCTCTGAGGTTCACCGAAGGCTTCAATCCGCATCCAAAGTTCGCGACCTCACCGGCGATTCCGCTGGGAATGAGCTCCCATTCGGAGTACATCCAGTTTGAGCTCCACGGCGATCTCCCAGAAAACGCCGCGGCGCGTGTCAATGCCTACCTCATCGAAGGGCTGGTGGTGCAAAGCATCGTGCCATTCGATGCGGCCAGCCGGTGGGCAATTACGCAACCGTTGCAGGCGACATACAAAGCCTGGATCGAAAGCGACCAAATCAACGGCGATGCAGGCGCTCTGGCCGATTTGATGGGACGCGTCGACGATCTCATCGACCATCTCAACGACCACAGCAAGGGGAGCGACTTCGGCTGCAGTTCGAAAGACCATGACTGCGTCGTGGGTCTTTGGGTGGAAAGCAGCTTTCCGCCAAGAATGGGCTTTACCGTGTCGGTCAAGCAGAATGGCACGCTGCTGAAACCCAGAGACTTTCTGGAGCAGGTTCTGCAGTGTCCGCCAGATCTGGCAAGGAAGTTCTCGATCGTCAAAGAAAAGGTGAGCTTTTGCTAGATTCCGCCGAGTCCGGCAGCTCGCCTCGGACCGAGAACGTATAAACCCAACGAGTGCAGGTCCTGCGGTCACTCAACAGCAGGGGATAGGAATCTGCAACAACCGCGACATCATACTCAATAGAGTTCCCCGTGTTTCTCCTCCGATGTTCCCTGCTCGTCATTGCCATCTGGTTCGCAGGGCCTGCCCGCCTCTCGCCAGCTGAGCGGCTTAAGCGCTTCTCTTCCAAAGAGTACGTAGCGCTGATTCAGCGCTTGTCTGAGGATCCAGGATTCTTCGATTCCGACAATCTGGT
The DNA here is from genome assembly GCA_016871215.1 of Acidimicrobiia bacterium. Lineage (GTDB taxonomy): Bacteria > Acidobacteriota > Terriglobia > Versatilivoradales > Versatilivoraceae > VFZK01. The sequence goes on from VFZK01000183.1 coordinate 4,644, forward strand.
CTCCAACGAGTCTTCCTATCTCCAGATCTCCGGCCTCTTGGAGAAGTTTGCAGTCAAAGGTGGCGTTTACCTGGGAGTTGGTCCCGAACAGAATTTCACCTACATCGCAAAGACGCGCCCCCATCTCGCCATCTTGCTGGACATTCGACGCCAGAACTTGCTCTACCATCTGTTACTCAAGTCGCTGTTCGACCGATCGAAGAGCCGGTCCGATTACCTTGCCCACTTGTTCTCCAGGCCCAGACCCCGAGGAGTCCCAGGACCGGATCGCGACATCGGTGGGTTGCTCCTGGAGTTTGAGAAGACGATGCCGTCGGAGCAGCTCTTTCGAAAGAACTTGAAGCAAGCGCTGGCCTTCATTCAGAAGACTTGCCGGTTTCCAATCTATGAAAAGGATGCTGGCGCCATCGAAGGGATTTATCGCGAGTTTTTCGACCAGCAGCTCAGCCTTCGCTTTCGCAGCTTCGGTCGGCCAAGTTTCCGATTCTATCCTTCGTTCAAAGACATCCTGCTGGAACGGGATCTCGATGGCCAATTTGGAAACTTTCTCAATTCCGAAGCAGACTTTCAGTTTGTCAAGCAGCTGCACAGCCGCAATCTCATTGTGCCCGTGGTGGGAGACTTTGCCGGATCGAAAGCGATGAGAACAGTCAGTGAGTATCTGAAGGAACGGGGAGAAACGGTTTCGGTGTTCTACGTGTCCAACGTCGAGTTCTACCTGGTTCAAAACGGGGTGTTCGACCGTTTCGCCGACAACGTCCAGCAGTTGCCGATTTCCGGCCAGAGCCTGTTGATCCGCGCCTATTTCCGCTTCCCGCATCCACAGCGCCGGCCCGGCTACGTCAGTGCGACGCTGTTGCAGAGACTCACGCGGTTTATCGAGAATCGCAATGCTGGTTACTACAAGTCTTACCAGGATGTGGGATTAAGAGATTACCTTGCCGCGGAGTAGCTACCCACGGTACTGACCGTAAGAAAGAGCTCATGACTTGGACTGAACCGCGAAACGTCTTGCTTCAGCCTTTGCTTCCGGTGTGAAATCAGTTATGTTTCGGTGCGCCGCTCTGTTGCTGACGCGGGCTGAGAGAACTCAAGAGAGGTTGAATCGATGGATTACGACGCATTGCGATCAGAACTCGCAGAGAAAGGTTTCTGCTCTATTCCAGACGTCATTCCCGGTGACGCCATCGGGCCTATTCGCGAGAGCATCGCCCGAGACGTCAGAAGTCACACCGACGTTCCCATGCCCACGGGGCACGTCCCCGGCTTCTTAGGCCTCAACCAATCTCTGGCGCCGTACCTCACCGACGAGCGAGTGATGCGGTTCGTTGAGTCCGTTTTCGGGCCTCACTTTCGAATCTCGATGCATACCGGCACCGTCAACGGCAGTGGAATACCTCGCGGCGCCTTCCATGCCGACTGGCCTTACAACCAGAAGAGTGCCGCACGGATCTCCGCTCCCTATCCCGATGTGATCACGCACCTGGTGACCTTCTGGATGCTGACCGACTTCACTGAGGAGAACGGAGCCACCATCCTCGTTCCGGGAAGCCATCGCCACGGCGATCATCCTGGACCTCGCAACGGTATCGATCCCATGAAGCCCTATCCCGGTGAATGCCGGATGTTGGGCAAAGCAGGAACGGTGGTTGCTTTCGACAGCCGGCTTTGGCACGCCGTGGCTCCGAATGTCACGAATGAAGATCGCGTGGCTGTCATCATCCGATTTGCCCCTTGGTGGCTGAATCTCGACCCCTTGCGGCCCGGCACGATCGATCGACAGAACATCGTCGACGCGACGAATGGCCAGAACGCTGAAGTCCCCGGAATACCGCTAGAGGTCTTCGAACGGCTGCCCCCGCAATTGAAACCCCTCCTCCATTACTCAGTCGAGACAGGCCCGCGGCAGGCTACAAGAGGCCCTCGAGAATACGTTTGAAAGCGACCATCCCGGGATCGTCCTGACCCACGCTTTTCTCGCCAAAAATGCGAGCACGCCCCTGCCGTGAGGGCTGATCTCGAAAACGCTCGATGGCCGAAGCAACGGCTGCATTCGCAGCAGCAATCAGGGCGTCGGGGGTTTCCAGCCCTTCGGTCGCGGCGCGAGCCGCATCCAGACTGTCGAGGATCGTTTTGTCGCCCAACTGGCCTTGGCCTCGGCTCGACATCATGGCCGTGGCGCCGGCCAGCAGAGACGAGATCTCGCTCCACGGAACCGCGCGGCGTCCTTTCGTTGCTTTGGCAGCGCTCATCAACCCGGTGGCGAGCAGCGTTCCCAGAGTGGAACCAGAGATCTTGGTAAATGCTTGGGCACACCTAAGCAACGCCAGGCCCACGTCGTCGGGCAAGCTCGCGAGCTCGGCCTGCACGCTGCGGGCGCCGCGCACCATGGTCACGCCCAGGTCGCCGTCTCCCAGCACGGCGTCGAGCTCGTTGAGTTCCTCCGCAGAGGCTTCGAGCTTCGCAACGATCCGGCTGAAGCTCTCGCGAAGAACGTCGGTCGTGAGGAGGGTCTCCATGTCACACTCTCAGAAAAGGAGAATCGCAGGGTGCCTTCAGCAAAGCCTCCAATTCCGCATCGAGTTTGCAGAACGTAATCGAAAGGCCCGCCATTTCCATCGAAGTCGCATAGCGGCCCACCCAGGGCATCACGATGTGGACGCCAAGGTCTGCGAGCCTTTGAGATAGGAACCGGTAGATGATGTAGAGTTCCTCTGGAGGTGTCGCACCCAAGCTGTTGACGAGAACCGAAATCCGGTCGCCAGATCGCAGTGGCAGGTCGGTCAACAAAAGCGACAGCATTTCCTCGCAGACGGCGTCGGCTCTTCTCAGAGGGCCGCGCCGTACGCCGGGTTCCCCGTGAATCCCCATTCCGATTTCCATCTCGTCCTCGCCAATTTGAAACGTCGGCTTCCCAACCGCGGGCACCGTGCAAGGAGTCAGAGCGACACCGATCGACCGACAGGCCAGGGCAGCCTTCTGGGCAACTGCAGTCACCTCTTGAAGATTGGCCCCGCTGTCGGCTTTGGCGCCAGCGATCTTGTAGCTGTACACCAGACCAGCCACGCCGCGCCGCTTCGATTGTTCCTGGAGGCTGGCGCTGGCCACGTCATCCGCAACACGCACGGTTGTGGTCTGGATGTCTTCCATCTCCACCATTTCCCCAGCCATATCGAAGTTCATGTTGTCGCCGCCGTAGTTGCCATACAACCTCAGGACTCCAGCGCCGCTGTTGGCTGCCCGAATAGCGTCGGCCATCTGATCGACTGAAGGGGAAGAGAAAACTTCCCCAATCGCGCAGGCGTCGAGCAAGCCTTTACCAACATAACCCGTGAACACCGGCAAATGCCCGGAACCGCCTCCCGAGACAATCCCGACTTTCCCTTTTACCGGTCCGTCGGGACGCACAATGACGCGTCCCTCGGGCCCAATCTGCTTGAAGTACTGAGGATGGGCGGCACAGAGGCCCACCAGCATTTCATCAACATACGCAAACGGCTCATTGAGAATTTTTTTCATCGCTGTCGTCTCCTGACGATCGTTTGAAAGGACTTCGATATGAGGATTGGCTGATGAATGGTTTCTTGTTAAAGAGTCCCAAACCTAGCGAGCGACCGCTGAGAGCTGCATTTCGTGCACCACAAATCCAACCTGTGCATCATTGCCGTGAAAAGCCCACCCTCGCGAAAGCGTGGGGCGGCAATCCAGATGGCGGGGACTGGACTCCCGCTTTCGCGGGAGTGACGACAAGTCACCCTTGACCGGCAGCAAGCGACCATCAAGCAACTTCGTACCAATAAGCCGAGCTCGGGTTGGGTGTCCCGCCCTTTAGGCGGCGATGACCCGAGCCGGCTGAAGCCGGGACTACAAACTCCATTGAAGCGAACACCTGCCGGAGTCGGTTTTCCCTGTTTGGCATCTAGAGCGCCGCTGCGGCTTCGGTTCTCGCGCGAATCACCTTCCAATCCAGGTTGCTAAAGCTACCCAGGTCCGCTGTGTCGTCGGTCACCAGGATATCGATCGCAGACGCCGGCGCTACATAAGCAAAAGCGACTTCGCCCAACTTCGTGTGATCGGCTAACGCAATCACCTGCTGGCCTATTTGGATCATGGCCCGCTTCACAGCGGCCTCCTCTTCCGAAGGGACTGTGATGCCGTGGCGGCTGTCGAGCCCGGGCATTCCTAAGAAGACTTTGTCGACGCGGTACCGCGACAGCTGCTCGACGGTTACCGACCCGACGAGCTGGTGCAGGGGATCCCACCTTCCCCCTAAGACAATGAGCTCGAAATTCGGATTGCTCGATATGACCTGAGCAACGTCAAGGCTGTTGGTCAGAATCTTCGCCCGACTCACTTTGAGCGAACGCGCCAGGCTCAGCGCCGTCGTGCCGCTGTCGACCAGCACGCAGTCGCCTGCTTCCACCAACCCGGCCGCCGCCTCGCCGATCAGAAGTTTGAGATGCGCCGCGTGCTCCAAGCGATTCTCGAAGGTTCGGGGAGCCGCCACGTGCTTCAGGGCGCCACCATGAGTTTTCAGAATCAGCCCCTGCCCTTCAAGGTCTCGAAGATCGCGGCGTATCGTGTCTTCGCTAACGTTGAAGCGTCGCGACAGATCTGCCACTTCGACGCGTTGGTCCTCTTCCAGGAGCCTAAGGATCTGAATCTTTCGCTCCTCCTTAAACAACACCGTCGAGTTCTTACCCATGGTTCCTCACAGAAACGAGGCCAGTGGCCCGGACGCCAGTCCGACTTCGGGGTCGAACCCCACGAAGGCAGGCACACAAGGCGGCTGATAATACTATGCCGCGCGATTGCCATGAAAGCACAAATGCGCATTTCAATTTCTTATTAGTGCACAAGCGTGTTGTTATTGTTGCATTGCTTGGTAGCACTTCGCGCAGCAGTCTGCGTTTTTTCTCTTGACACTGCCAACTTGATCCTATATAAGCCTCGCCAACAAACAATTAATCGTTTGCGGAAGATTGAATTCTGGCTTCTGCCTCCCTTTGTTGGGTCGGTCTATGCAGAGTTTTTGAACATATGCCAGGGGTTTTCGGCGACTGGACCGAGAACGGGACCTTGCGGGAAGCTGAAGAAAGTCACGCTAAGCCGACATGAAGAACGTGCCTGGAGTTGTCGTGGCCATGGGCGAGTTTGGACGGCCCCCTCACCACAATCCAAAACTTGGCCGTGATCATTGGCCCGGGTGGGTGGCATTTGAGGTGGTCAAGTGGTCGGTGCCAGTGACTCGAGGGCAGCTTAAGTGGCTGACCGGATCATCACCATTCGCGATTCGATTCGTTGCCACCATTTATCAATCGTTGCAAAAGTACTTGCTTAATCTAATCGAATCGAGTATAGTACGGGGCCTGCGACGAACTAAGAAGACTCCTACTCAGAAGGACCTGGTCAGTGTACGATCCCA
>VFZK01000184.1 GCA_016871215.1 Acidimicrobiia bacterium
GTGAGCAACTACCCGAACGGCTGAGCCCGTGCGACAGCAGTGGTCTGCTCTCCTTGCGTGCCTTGTGGCCATGCTGCCGTGTCCTGCGGGCGCGCCGGGGCAACCCCAGCCCGCCCGCAGGACACGGTAACATTCATCTTGACCCCTCCACCCCGCTTCAGCTATCGTTTCCCCCATCAAAGCGCTCCTTCAGACCGGTTCGAGCCGCTAGCACCCGCACTGCCTGAAAAGCGATTTCTTATCAGTTCGCCGTGCCACCGTTGAATCGCCGCCTTCAGACCGACAAACTGAGCTAGCCGCGAGCTAGCCGAAGAGGGCAGATCCTTTCAGTGCGATCATCCAGGACAGACAGATCGATCAAGCACGATTCAGCCCTCTTCGTCCCGTTTCTTCTCGCCCTTTTGGCGCCGTCCTCGAAGTAGTTCTAGCTCCTCTTCTTCTCTTTGTCTTCCTGCTTGACAGCATAGCAACAGTTGGGTAGAGTTCGTGTTGAAAATGATTTTCATTTTCAACAAATGTCATATGGCTATTCATCAACGGTTTACGATCTGAAGCTTCTTCGATGCGCCGCGTTTTCGCTCTCCTCCTGGCCAGCTTGCTTCCCCTTTGCCTAAGGTCTGAGCCATCCGGTGCGTCGTTAGCTGGAAGAGTCTACGACGGCAGTGGCGCTTCCTTATCCGGAGCGCAAGCGACCCTGAGACGGGCCTCCGTTGGTTTCGAGCGGGTTGTACTCACCGACACCCAAGGTGGGTTTGTTTTCGAGAACCTTCTGCCCGGCGACTACTCTCTGACAGTCCACGCCGAGGATTTCGCGACAAGGGCTCAGCGAATCGAGCTTACAGCCGGCGAGCAAGCAACTCGCACCGTAACCCTGGAGGTCGGTTCATTCGCAGCAGAGATCACGGTAAGCGCAACGCACCTGGCGGGAACGCCCAAAGCGGTCCAGCGAATCCCAGGCGCCGTGGGAATCGTGGACAAAGAAACGCTCGCGTCTAGCCATGTTTTCAATTTCTCCGAAGCGCTGCGAAAGGTGAGCGGAGTCAATGTACGCGACGAGGAGGGCTTCGGTCTTCGGCCTAACATTGGAATTCGAGGCCTTAACCCGACTCGCTCCTCGAAGGTATTGCTATTGGAAGATGGCATTCCGCTGACCTACGCGCCCTACGGCGACAATGCGTCTTACTACCATCCCCCGGTCGAGCGGTTCGAAAGCATTGAAGTGTTGAAAGGCTCAGGACAGGTGCTCTACGGACCTGCTACCGTGGGCGGCGTGGTGAACTACATTACGCCTGCCCCTCCAGACAAGCCTTCCGGCGGGCTGACGTTCATGGGAGGCAACCGCGACTATTTCAATGGCAACATCAACTACGGCGGAACCTGGCGCGGGACCGGCGTTCTCATGAACTACACGCGCAAGCAGGGTGAGGGAGCCAGAGACCACGTGCGGTCGGGCTTGAACGACGCCACGCTAAAGGTGGTTCAATCCCTCGGCCAGCGCCAGACGCTGACCCTGAAGGGCAGCTACTATGGAGAAGACTCGAACGTCACCTACTCGGGTCTCAGGGAAGACGAGTACCGCGCCAATCCCCGCCAGAATCCGTTCCGCAACGACTTCTTCTACGGAGACCGCTACGGCGCTTCGTTGGCCCACAGCTATCTCTTGCGCAACGACGTCATCCTAAACACGACTTTTTATGGATCTAACTTCAAACGGCATTGGTGGCGGCAGTCGAGCAACTCCAGCCAGCGGCCCAACGACAGTGCCGATCCCGCTTGCGGCGGCATGGCCAATCTGAACACCACCTGCGGCAACGAGGGCCGGCTGCGCCAGTACACCAATTGGGGCGTGGAGCCGCGCCTTCGTTTGAGCCAGCGCTGGCTTGGCGTCAAGAGTGAGACCGATCTGGGCCTTCGCTTCCATTTCGAGAACCAAGACCGCCAGCAGCAGAATGGGAGCACACCCCAGGCCCGTTCCGGGGTTCTGGTCGAAGACAACCAGCGGAAGAATCACGCTTATTCGGGGTTCGTCCAGAACCGGTTTTTGTTCGGGAACCTGACCATCACTCCTGGCTTGCGTCTGGAGCGGATCTACTTCGATCGAACGAATCGGCTGGCCAACGGAGGGTTGGGGGTTCGCGGAAAGACGGATTTGACCCAGTGGATTCCAGGCCTCGGAGTAGCCTACACCCTAGGGTCGAAGAGCACGGTCTTTGCCGGCGTGCACCGGGGATTCGCCCCACCTCGCACCGAAGACATCATCAACAACGCCACCGGGGGGACTGTAGAGCTCGACCCAGAGCTGAGCTGGAACACCGAAGTAGGCCTGCGCAGCCTCGCTCATCCCGGCATACAGCTCGAGTCGACTTTCTTTCGCATGGACTACGAGAATCAGATCATCCCGGCATCGCTGGCGGGCGGAGTCGGTGCCACGCTCACCAACGGCGGCACAACGCTTCACCAGGGCGTCGAGTTGAGCACCCGCATCGACACCGGCACCCTGCTCTACTCGGCCCACAACTTCTATTTCCGCCTGGCAGGCACCTACATTCCCGTCGCCGAGTTTCGGGGAAGGCGCTTCAGCAGCATTCCCGGATTCGGCAGCGTCAACATCACCGGCAATCGTCTGCCTTATGCCCCGGAAAAGCTCCTCAATGCCTCGTTCGGCTACGTCCATCCACGCGGGTTTAACGCGATGATCGAGGCTGTCTCTGTCAGCCGGCAGTTTGGCGACGACTTGAACAGTTTGTCTCCCTCGGCCGATGGCCAGCGCGGACTGCTCCCGGGCTATACGATCTGGAACGCCACGCTGAACTACCAGGTGGAGCCGCTCAAAACCAACTTCTTTCTATCCGTCAAGAATCTCACCGACAAGCTCTACATCGTCGACCGTGCCCGCGGCATCTTGCCCAGCAGCCCCAGACTCCTTCAGGCTGGCTTGACGTTTCGATTCTAGGTTAATTCTAGCTTGGGTCGGAACACAACGGAGGACGCAGCGAAGAAGCTGTGCGGGCGGAGCCGTACCAGGCTGCGGCGGGAGACTGCCTGGGCGAAAAAACGACCCATCAACCAGGCAAGTCGGGCTAACATAGAACGCATTTAGACCGAGCAGCGCGATGAAAGGGACAACTTTCCATTCCTTTGGTGAGCTGAAGAGACTCAAGCGCTCTGGAAAGAGCGCGCCGAACTCCACGACCGGCAAGCCGGCGCCCGAGTCAATCCAAGCCTCGACGCCCCTTTCAGACGAGGAGATCTTCGAGCAGTCGATGGAGGACGTCACGCCACTCGGCTGGAGCAGCATCACCTCTCCCCGCGCAGTTCCTGTGGAAATCTCGAACCCGGAAGAGAGCGAAGATGAGGGTCTGCAGCTGCTAACCGATTTCGTTAACGGCCGAGTTCCAATCGATGTTGTCGTGAGCGGGGAGTATGTGGAAGGCGCGCCAGACCCACGAGGAAAGCGCTGGCTTGATTCGCTGCGAACAGGGCATTTCGCGGTTCAAGCACACCTGGACCTGCACGGGCTAAGCATCCTCGATGCCCGCGATCTGTTCGAGAAATTCATCCGGGACTGCGTGTGGCGGGCCTACGGCTGCGTGCGCATTGTTCACGGCCGGGGCCAGCATTCGACCGACGGCCTCCCGCTGCTCAAGGAGCATCTGCAGAAGTGGCTTTGCAGCCGTAGAATGGGCCGTCATATTGTAGCCTACACGTCGGCTCGCCTGCGGGATGGCGGAGGAGGGGCGCTCTACGTACTGTTGAAACGGAAAGCCACCTAGCCGGTTATCTTCGATGCTGCGCGAATCCTGTTCTCGTTGCACGGCACGCGGGCAAGGTAGAGCGGCAAGACTCGAGCAGCTGCGCAGTGTCGGCGCACGAGGAAAGCGGGGTGGAGGACATGCCACCGCACCAGAGGACATCAAACGCGGCGGCTCTTTGGTCTAAGCCTGGGCCGGTCAGCCGCTCTCATGGCGAACGCGAAGCGCACTTGGGCGCATTTCAGCGGATCGTTAAGGGTCGAGGACCGGTCATGGCCTTTTGCAGAGATGCGGTGCACAAGAAGTCTTCTCTGGAGTTCAGCGGGCATCCCGGGCACAGCGAAACCCCAAGAGAGGCGAGCCGTGGTCTGGCAACTCCTTCTTGCGGATCAGACAGCGAGAGCCTGGCTCGTCTGAAGAGTGATGGCCGCCTCGCACTGTCCGGGCGCCGGCTGTTTTCGCGTCTTCGCGACCGTCGGACTCGGAGTAAGGATAGGGCAGGTAGAGTGAGCTGGTCCATTCGCTGACGTTTCCGGTCATATCGAAAAGCCCGAACTCGTTCGCAGCATAGCTTCCCACCGCCGCGGCCTTCTGGGTGGTTGAATTCGCCTTCTGCGGGTCGAAAGCGTTGCCATAGGCATACCGATAGCTATTGGGTCCCTTGGCGGCGCGTTCCCACTCCGCTTCGGTCGGCAATCGTTTGCCCGCCCAGCGGGCGTAGTCGGCTGCGTCAGCCCAGCTCACTTGGACGACCGGATGCCTTTCAAGTCCTTTGGGAATGCTCTTTGCTACCCAGCACGGCGGCACGGCGTGGCCTGTGGCTTCACAGAACTGCTTGTACTCCTCGTTCGTCACCTCGTATTTGTCGATCAAGAAGGCCCGCAGTTCGACGCGATGCAGCGGCTTGTCGGTATCCTCGGGCTGATTGGAGCCCAAGGTCACACCTCCCTTCGGGACGAGCACCATGCCATCGATCTCTTTCTTCTCTTCAGGGGCAGCCGGCCGCCGTCGCAACACGGGCCTGTCTGAAGCATCGGGTTCAGATCGGCTTGTACGAGTTTCGGCGGAAGAATCGGCGCTGGCGGGACGGCGCGACCCGTCGCGTCTCCGGTAAATCACCACATCGTCATCCGTCGCCGTCTGGCTGGCGCCACGCACTCCGGGAGATGAGTCCTGTCCTGAAGCCGCTGTCTCAACCGGCTCCTCACCCATGCGACGTTTCAGCACAGGCCGGTTTCGAGGCGGTTCGTTGGGGTCCTCCTCCTCTTTCTCTCCCGGCTTGGCACCGTCGGGCTCAGGAGCAGACTTGGCATCGGCAGGTGGCGTTGCAGCAGGGGGTACAGGGGCAGGTTGGGTTGCGCGCACTTGCCCGGCTGAAGTCTCTGAACTCGCTTGAGGCGCCTTCTTGCCGAGGATTGTCTCGTTCTGCCGCCTCATCTGTTCGGTCCGTGCCGCAAACTCTTTCGCCTGTCTGGAGTAGAATCGACCCTCGACTTCCGACAGATTGGCGTAGGTGATGATCGCCTCGATGCCTCCGGTTGAGTTTCGCTCGACTTTAGAAAACACTCCCCCGAAATAGTACTGTTGGCCAGACGCAAACAGTTTTTGATCGAAGCAAGGAAGGTCGAACAACCTCACTAGCTGCTGGGTGTCGTTGCCCAGACGTAACAGGACGCTCCTTCGACTTTTGCCTTCCAGGCGCAGAAACCGGCCTTTGCCGTATGCCAATCGATCGTAACTCTCCAGGCGGGTGGCCGGCCCGGCAATCTCAGGCTCGACGGCGCGAACCCATTCCACGGTGATTTCAACTTCGAAGGAACCTTCCTGGGCCCGCGCGCGGAAATCTGCCGCGACCAAGAACGCCAACATCAGCAAGCAAACCATTCCAAACTTGGGCCATGCCATGCTTCACCTCGCCACCATTCCGTTCAGCGCAACGCAACCAAGACAAACCAGATGCGCCGCCAGGCACAGGAGTTGGATTGCGAGTCGCACTGCCGGAACGGATCGCGAACGGCCGCACGCTGCCAGTGTCCTACCTCAGCAATTCCGTGAACACTTCGTTCGAAAGCAACCAGCCTCGCGGTGTCAGCCGGAAGCGATCGGGAACGAACTCGACCAAACCCGCTTGTTGCAGGTAGGCAATTGGAGTTCGATATCTGTCGCGCAGGTCGACACCAAACCGTGCTCTGAAGCCGGCCAGCCCAATGCCATCCGTCAGGCGCAGACCCAGGAAAACGGCTTCCTCTTCATGCTCCACGGCACCCAGGTCAGCCGAATACTCGATGGCGTGGCCGGTCTGGCGAATGCGCTCAACGTAACGCCCCACACTTCTTTCGTTACCCCAACGCCAATCTGCCAGATGCGAGTACGCGCCGCATCCGAAACCAATGAATGGCTGGCGCGTCCAGTACTTCAGATTATGGCGCGACTCGCGCCCAGGCAACGCAAAGTTCGAGATCTCATATTGGCGATAACCCATCTGGCTGAAACGGCCTGCGGCCCGTTCGTAGAAATCAACGACCAACTCCTCGTCCGGCAGATCGATCGCAGCCAGGCCCTGAGGTGCTCCTGCACCGGCACCACGTCGAGCCATCCCAGAGGCTACGGTTGCCGGCTTGGAATAAAGGCTCCCGAAGCGGGTGCCTTCATGAATCTCAAGAAGGTATATGGAGATGTGCTCGGGAGCGATCTCCTCGACGGCATCGAGATTTTCCTGCCACCCCTTCGAAGTTTGGCCGGGCAAGCCCGCAATCAGATCCAGACTGGCGTTGCTGATTCCTGCCGAGCGATACAAAGACCAGGTGGAGTAGGAGTCAGCCACGGAATGGCTTCGTCCGATGCGCTTCAGCAGGTCGTCTTGAAACGCTTGCATACCGATGCTCACACGGTTGACGCCGGCCTCGACATGGAGCTGTGCACGCTGGGAATCGACACTGCCCGGATTGACTTCTAATGTTACTTCGCGGTTTGCTGCGATGGTAAACACCTCTCCGACGAGGCGTGTCAGTCCGGCGATGTGCCTGGCGTCGATCAGTGATGGCGTGCCACCTCCAAAGTAGATGGTGTCTACCTCGAATTCGTCCAAGCGTGGCAGCGGTTTGCAAGATTCTGCAAGCCAGCCCTTCACGCCTAGGATCTCCTCACGCAGCGCCTCCAGGTAAGGCAGCACCGCTGATTCGGGGTACACTCCCGAGGCGAAGTTGCAGTAGTCGCACTTGGTCGAACAGAACGGGATGTGGATGTAGATGCCTAGGGGGACCATGGCTGCCACAGGTCGCCAGGAAACTCATGGGGTGTAGACAGACGCAGCGCCCCTGAATCGCCAGGAACGGGCCAAGACAGGCCGGCTCGGCGTTGGTCAGCGTCAGCCCCGGTTCTTCAAAAGGTTCTGGTTGGCGCGGGAAAGCAACAGCTCTTTCGTAGAAGCGCTCTGCGGATACGTAGCGCCTCCGAACGCCGGCGTCAATTTGGGGTGGTCACCCTTGCCTGCAAGCTGCGCGTTGAAGGCATCGATTCTGCTGCGGATGCGTGCAATAACCGCTTCGACGCCGGTCTCGCCCGACTCGGGCAGCACAAAGGAGAACTCGTCGTAGGAATAACGCGAGATAAAGTCGATCTGGCGGCAGCAGGAGCGGAGCAGGCGGGAGATCGATTTCATCACGTTGTCGCCGTTCAATACCGCAGCGTCCACCTCTGCTTCCTGAAGGGACTTCAAGCCGCTAATCTGCGCGAGCAGCAACCCGCAGGTGTGATTGAAACGCCCTGACCGGGCGATCTCGTGCGACAGCAGCAGGTGAAAATAGCGGTTCGTGAAAAGGCCCGTCTCTTCATCGAAGCGCTGTATCTCCATCTGGTGCTTTTCGACCTTCAGCTTGCGCTCCAGAATGCGCTTCTCGATCAGCCGGTTGACCGACTTTCGCAGCTGTTCCACGCTGAACGGCTTGGTGAAGTACTCGGCCGCCCCGAAGCGCATGGCCGTTACCGCAGTCTCCACCGTGGGATAGCCAGTAATAATGATGACGTCGCTGTTCGGGTTGATGACTTTGGCTGCCTTCAAGAGGCCCATGCGGTCGAAGTCGCGGATCTTGATGTCAGAAATGATGATGCCAAAATCTTCACGTTTAATCAGGTCCAGGGCTTCCATGCCAGACGAGCAAACTGTCGTCGGCACATGCTCGTTCTTGAGGACCTCGTCGATGAGAACACGAATATTGTCATCATCGTCTGCAATCAGGACCTTGGTGTTGCGCTTCTCGAAATCGATGATCGTCTCTTTGCTGAGCTCCAGGCGATGTCCAGCGGAGTCGGCGGCTGTGTTTTTCTTGCGTTCCTCCATCTGACACCTCCTACCTCAGCAAGTCCAGCGCGGCACCGGCCAAACCAAAGACTATCCGACAGATGCGTGGTCAAGCATCTTACCTTGGGCCTGCTCCAGGCGCAATCGGTTTTTGGCCGGCGCGCGAGTCGACCAGTCAAGCTGGGCAACCGAAACCAGCGACCGGGGCGCGATCTCGGCCGTTACCAACCCAGCGTTCGGCTGCCGTCGTACTGCCACCGGCTGAGCACGACTTTGCTCCGTGTGTAGAATCGGACCCCTTCCGTTCCTTGGACGTGAAGGTCGCCGAAGAACGACTGGTTCCATCCCGAGAATGGGAACAATGCCATCGGCGCCGGCACTCCAACATTGACGCCGACCATGCCGCACCGAATGTCGCGGGCGAATTGGCGGGCGGCACCACCGTCCTGCGTGAAGATCACGGCACCGTTCCCATAGGGGGACTGGTTGGCCAAAGCCGTGGCTTCATTCAAGCTGCCGGCCCGCATTACAGAGAGCACCGGTCCAAAGATCTCCTCCCGAGCCACCTGCATCCCCTGGCGCACGCCATCGAAGATGCTCGGGCCAACGAAGAAACCTTGCGTTTGCAAGCAGGCAACCGGCAGAGCACGTCCATCCTGTACCAGCTTCGCGCCTTCCCGGCTTCCGTCCTCCAGAGCTCGCAGAACGCGCTCGCGCGCCGCCGGATCGATGAGAGGACCCATTCCAGCAGATTCGTCCTCGTCCGTTGGCCCAACTTTCAGTTCCGTGGCAGCTCTCGAGAGCCGGTCAAGAAGTGGCTCAGCGGCACGACCCACGGGGGCAGCCACACTTCCTGCCATGCAGCGCTGGCCGGCGCAACCAAATGCGGCACCCATGATCGCCGCCGTCGCTGCATCCAAATCAGCGTCTGGCATCACGATCATGAAGTTCTTGGCCCCGCCGGCTGCCTGCACCCGTTTGCCATTGGCCGTTCCTTTTTGGTAAACGTACTTCGCCACGGCTGTCGATCCCACAAAGCTGATGGCTGCTACGTCCGGGTGTTCCAACAACGCTTCCACTGCGTCTCGTCCTCCGTGCACCACGTTGAGCACTCCAGGGGGCAACCCTGCTTCCACCGCGATTTCCGCCAGCCGGAATGCAGTGAGAGGCACTTTGGGCGAAGGCTTCAACACGAACGTGTTTCCACAGGCAATAGCCACGGGGTACATCCACATCGGGACCATCGCAGGAAAGTTGAACGGCGTAATGCCCGCGCACACACCCAGCGGTTCCAGCAGCACCTGCCCGTCGATTCCGCGCGCGACGTTGCCGAGAGCTTGCCCCATGCTGAGCGACGGCATACTGCAAGCCAGCTCGACCACTTCAATGCCACGCCGTACATCGCCCCTCGACTCGTCGAGCGTCTTTCCGTGCTCGCGGGTTACCAGTCGAGCCAAACTTTCGAACTGCGCCTCGAGCAGCGCTTTGTAGCGAAACAGGACGCGAGCGCGATCCACAACCGGAGTTTCGCTCCAGCTAGGCAGCGCCTTTCTGGCAGCTTCGACCGCTTGTCGCACTTCTGCGGCGCCGCCTGCCGGCGCACGGGCGATCACTTCGCCACGTGAAGGGTTGTATACGGGAGTGGCGCCCGCGCGATCGTCTGCCGGCACCGCTTGGCCGGCGATCCAGTGGGCACAGACATTCGCCATGCTTGGTTCCTCCTGCTTCTCCACGCCGTCTCGGTGACGACAATAGGGGCAATTCCAATCTGCCGCAATGCCACCCGATCGGCTCTAGACTTCACTTTCCAAAGTATAGCTTCGGCAGCTCCGCAAGGTCATCAATTCGTTGGCTCCCCGCGGGAGCCGGTTCGTTTCTGCCTCGAGTCAGCAGCCCGACCGCAACGGACAGCTTGCGGGTTTGATGGCATCTTGTCAAACCACCTACGAGAAGGGTGTGCGACAAATTTGTGGGTGGATAGCATGTTGGGGCGAAGGGG
>VFZK01000185.1 GCA_016871215.1 Acidimicrobiia bacterium
AGCTTCGCGTTGTTCAGGGCCAACTCCCGTCGCCCTACGGGCTCCTTCCGCTGGCCCTGAACAATTCTCTGTTTGTCTGACTCCACGATGTTGTGACACTTCTGGGACTTCACGATGTTGTGACATTTGATAGGGAGGTGCTACAACGCACCTCAAGGAACAGGGGAACTCCCGCAAGCCAGACTCACTTTCGAAAGGAATCGCATGCGAACCGACGGACGGCAGCCCAACGAACTGCGCCACGTGGACATTCAACCCCACTTTATCCGGAGTGCGGAAGGATCGGCCCTGATCACGGTTGGAAACACGCGCGTCATCTGCACGGCGACCATCGAGAACACAGTGCCGCCGTTTTTGCGGGGGCAGGGCAAAGGCTGGGTGACAAGCGAGTACGCCATGCTACCGCGTGCGACGCCCGTGCGGACAACCCGCGAGTCGACGAAGGGGAAGCCCAGCGGAAGAACCCAGGAGATTCAGCGCCTGATTGGCCGGTCGCTTCGCAGCGTGACACAGATGGAGGAACTGGGCGAACGCACGGCGTTGATCGATTGCGACGTGATCCAAGCGGATGGTGGGACGCGAACGGCCTCGATTACGGGTGCGTTCGTCGCTCTGGGATTGGCGTTTCAGAAGCTGGTTGAAGATGGTGTTCTACAGAAACTGCCTTTGAGAGACTACGTTGCTGCCACGAGTGTCGGAGTGGTCAACGGTGAAGTCCTGCTGGATCTTAACTACGAGGAAGATTCGCAGGCTCAGGTCGACATGAATCTCGTCGAAACGGGTGCCGGTTTGCTGGTCGAGGTTCAGGGAGCTGCCGAAGGGAATCCGTTTTCCAAAGACGACTTCTACCAGTTGGTTGCACTGGGCTCAACAGGCATCCGCCGCCTCGTCGAGATCCAAGGACGCTTCGTTCACCTGTGAGGCGGAATCACCTGCTGCGTTGTTTCCGTGCCGCCTTCGAGCGAAGCCGGTGCTTCCCGCGAGGCGCCCATCCCCATGCTCTGGATCCCCGATCGCCTGCTGGTCGCGACGTTTAATCCGGGAAAATTGCGTGAGTTTCAGGACTATCTTGCGAGATTTCCGGTCCGCGTTACCGGATTGGATGAGCTGTCTCACGCTCCGCCGAGTCCCGAGGACGGAGAGACTTTCGAGCAGAACGCGCGACAGAAAGCCGTACATTACAGCCGGCTCTGCGACGCCTGGACCCTTGCCGACGATTCGGGTCTTGTTGTCGATGCCTTGGGCGGCGAGCCAGGTGTCTTCTCAGCCCGCTACGTGAGGCCGCTCGCATCAGACGAGCGGCGTTGTCGTGAGGTTTTGGCGAGGCTTGAGTCCGTTTCAAGACCCAATCGCACGGCCCGCTTTGTTTGTTGCCTGGCGCTGGCTCGCCAAGGAGCGGTTGAACAGGTTTTCGAGGGAACGGTCGAAGGCGAGATTGCGTTCGAGTCTCGTGGCACCAATGGCTTTGGATACGATCCGATCTTTCTGCTTCCGAAACTGAGCCGAACGATGGCTGAATTATCGGCTGCCGAGAAGCTCGGCGTCAGCCATCGCGGTGAGGCGCTGCGAAAGTTGAGCGAGTACTTCTTGCAAGCCGATGCTCGATAGAAGCGCCATGCCATTGTAAGCCGAACGCAAGTTCCTCGGGTAGAGGTTGCGTCGTGGTCCGATGGCCACGGTTGAGAATGCCTGGGACGAGAGCGGGCGGCTAGTATTACTATGTTAAGTGTCTCTGGGTGGCGCATATATCGTGCTTTTTGCGATGTATGCGTACCGTACGCACACATGACAAACCGCGCCATGTGTGCGCCACCTAAAGCATCGGCACAAGACTTAACATAGTAATACTAGTACTAGCCGCGTTCTCTGAGCTTTGCCGCATACCAGCCCCATTGCCGCAGAACCCCTCGCAGAATGCTCACATCCCTGGTTTCGAGACAAGCTCTCGAAAGCATCTGCCGCAAGGCAAACATGACTTGTTGCGGATTCTGTCGATTGAGGAAACCAATCTCGTCCAGGCATCTTTGCAAGTCGTCGGTGAAGGTCTCCAGCTGTCCCAAGTCGGCGTGCTGCAAAGTCCTTCCTACAGGCTTGGGAGAGAATCCTTGGCGGATCTCGAATGCCACGATCGCGACGGCGTGAGCGAGGTTCATCGATTCGAATTCGGGGTCGGTGGGAATCGTGGCCAGCCACTGGCAGTGCTGCAGATGTTCGTTGGTCAATCCCGTGCGTTCGGGCCCGAACACCAGGGCAGCCCGCTCTCCTTCGGAAAGCTCAGCCAGTTTGGGCGCCAGTTCGCAAGGTTGCAGTGCCGTCGGAATCCAATCGACGGTGCGCGAGCTGGTTCCGATCGAAAGATGGAACGAAGCGAGCGCTTCTGGAAGCGTACCGGCGCGTTGGAGGTTTTCGAGAATATCGTCGGCACCACAGGCCAGGTGCCGTGTTTCTTCTGTGATCGCGGTCTGCGGGTTGACGAGGACTAGCTGCTTCAGGCCCATGTTTTTCATCGCTCGAGCGACCGAGCCGATGTTGGCCGGGGATTGAGGTTCAACCAGCAGCACCGCGATGTCGTCGAGAGAATTTATCACTGGGGGATACTGCTCGATAGCCGTATGCAGAAAGGTGATCCGCTTGAGCTCGACCGGCAATTGGGAGACCTGGGAGAACGAGCCAACGGATTATCGAAGATGCTCGCAAGCTGGCAGGCTTGGCACGCGGCAAGAGCCACTGGACGGCCGCCAGGCGGTTTCTCTCGCGCCTCAGACCTGGGGCAACACGCCCTTCGGCAACAGCTCTCCCTTTTCGAGGTGGCGAATCTTGCTGGCAAATTTCGCTGCGTGGGGATCGTGCGTCACCATCACGACGGTTTTGTTTTGTTCCTTGTTCAGCTTCGAGAGGATTGTGAGTACTTCATTTGCCGACTGCGAGTCGAGGTCACCGGTCGGCTCGTCAGCCAGGATCAGTGCCGGGTCGGTGACGATCGCTCGGGCGATGGCGACACGTTGCTCCTGTCCGCCGGAGAGCTGCCGGGGATAGTGCCCCATGCGGTCACCCAGTCCCACCAATTTGAGGGCGGTTTCGGCATGGTCGATCCGTTCCTTCTTGCTGAGGTGCGTCAACAGCAATGGCAGTTCAACGTTTTCACGGGCTGTCAACACCGGAATCAGGTTAAAAGTCTGGAACACGAAACCCACGTGTTCGTTTCGCCAGCGAGCAATTTCTTTGTCGCTGAGTGCTTGAAGATTCTGGCCGAGAACCGTTACCTCTCCGGAGCTTGGCCGGTCGATTGCCGCGATCAGATGCAATAGGGTGGACTTCCCAGAGCCGGACGGGCCCATCAGCGCTAAGAATTCGCCTTTCTCGATCTGGATGCTTGCCTGATGCAAGGCCATGATTCTAAATTCGTCGCGCTTGTACTCTTTCGTCAGGCTCTTCGTTTCGATGATGAAGTTGTTGTTCATTCGCGTGTCGGGTGTTTTGTCCTGTCGGGATGAGTGGGACTTGCTGCGTGGTCCTGCTTCAACTCGGAGAAACGATCGTTGCGACAACGCACAGCGCAGTGCAACTCCGGGTTCTCGGGGGAGCGTGCCGTGCGAAAAACTCGGGCCTATCCCCGCTTCGTCCTGACAGCGACACGGTCTCTATCTTTGAGGGTTGTTGGGGGGCTAATCACGATCTCCTCTCCGCCGATGAGGCCCTCGGCTACTTCGATACCACGTGAAGTCGAATTCCCGGTCTTGATGGGCCTTTCGGTGGCTTTGCCCTCGAACACAATGAAGATCGACTTTTTCCCGCCCGAGTCCCGGATGGCTGCCGTTGGGATGACGATCTTCGCTGCTGGCGGGCTTCCTGCGTTGCTGGGCGCCTGCTCGCGAGCCAGAAAAGCGGAACGAGCGTTCATTTCGGGCCGGAGGTACTCGTCGGGTTTCGAAATCTGAACCTTGACTTGCACCGTCGCTTTTTGCCTGTTTGCTTCTGGAGACATCTCAGCGATGGCGCCGTCATATTTGCGGTCTGGAAATGCATCGGTCGTGACGATCGCTTTCTGTCCCATGTAGAGCTTGGCGAAATCGTCCTGGCTGATGTCGAGCTCGACCTGCAGGTCGTTTAGATCGGCCATCGAGACGACATAACCCTTGGCGCCGCGTTCGCCAACGAAGCTGGTGGTCACGAACTCGCCTTTCTCGACGGCGCGTTCCAAGATGGTTCCGCTAATCGGAGCTCTGATGATGGTGGCGTCCAGGAAAGTCTGTCGCAGAGCGACTTCGCCTCGTGCTTGGCGGACGCGGCCTCGCATGGCTTCGATCTGTTCCAGCCGGGGCCCGAGCCGAACCAACTCGAGCTCTTTGGCCAGCGCCTCGACGCGCGCCTGTTGGGCATCGTGGCGGGCTTGAGCGTTGTCGTACTCCTGCTTGGGCACCACCTGATCTTTGAACAGGCCTTTTGTGCGTTCCAAGCTGATCCGGGCATTTTCAAGATCGGCTTTTGCTTGTTCCAGGTTGGCCGCCGCGCGAGCTTTCTCCTCGGGCCGGGAGCCGCTCTCTAACTCCTGCAGCTGGGAGAGCAAGTTCTGCAGGCTACCCTGCGCCTGAAGCAACTGTGCCTGGTACTCTGAATCTTCGAGGCGCACGAGCACCTGGCTCTCTTTCACTCGGTCGCCTTTTTCAACTCCGATCCATGCCACTTTGCCGACGACCTTGGCGGTCAGCTGGATCTTGTGATGAGCGACGATGTAGCCGGCTGCGTTCAGGACGATGCCGCGATCGTCGCCCGCGTCTGCAGCCACTTTGGCCGTAACCCGGTAGATCTCGACCTCCACCGCTTGGCTCGAGAAGCGAAATGCGGTAGCTGCCAGTCCCAACAGGACGAACAGCGCGATGCCCGCGAGAATCCAGCGCGTCGCCCATTTTGAGAGGCCATCGGGCTGGCGCCTGCGGCTGCGGTCGATTTTCAAGCTGTTTAGATCGTGGTCGAGCTGTTTCGCGTCAGAAGGCATAGTCTCGAGATGTGAAGCGCGAGCGTTTTGCTCTTAAGGTTCCTCGCCAAACCGATTTTATGAAGAGGAACGACAGACTGACAAATCGGGGAAAGCCATGTCTGCATGTCCCTAAAGTTCCCTCAACGCGGCGAGGATATCCGCCCTGGCGGCGGTCCGCGCGGGCAACAGTCCGCCGAGAATACCCATCACTGTTGCAAAACTGAGCCCAACGACGATGATCGCAGGCGTAATCCGAAAATCGAAACCCGTTTCGCTGAAGGTCACGCTATTGCCAATGCCGCTTTCCAAGCCATTCATGGGCAAAACCAGGACGATGCCCAGAATTCCTCCGAGCAGCGAAAGCAACAGCGATTCGAAAACGAAGGACAGTAGAATGCTGCCCCGCGAGAAGCCCAGAATGCGCAACGTGCCGATTTCTCGCGCCCTTCGGGCGACGGCCGCATACATGGTATTCATTGCCGCGAAACTGCTGCCGATGGCCATGATGACCGCAACAAACATGCCCAGGAATTCGACAGGTCGCGCGGTGCTGGTCTGAGCAGCATAATACTCGGTCTCGGACTTGCCTTCCAGATAGAGGCGCTGGTCGTCGGCCATGCTGGTCTTCAGGGCCTGCAAAGCAATGGGATCGACAGCACGAACCAGTGCTGAAGACATGATCTCGCTTCGGTTGAAGTCGGTCGCAATCTGGTTTAGGTCGCCCCAAATTTCGCTGTCGAAAGCGGTCTTGCCCGCGTCGAAGATACCTACAATCTTCCAATCCCCACGGCCAAAGTGCAGGGAATGGTCCAGGGACGCACTAACGAAGCGGGCGGCGACCGATTTGCCTACCGCCACTTCCCTTTGTCCTGGCTCGAACCACCGGCCCGATAGCATCCGAATCTCAGGCCGCATCTTCACCCCAGACCGGGAAAGTCCACGAATCGTCACGTTTGCGCCTTCCGGGTCGTTTTTGCGCGGTAGGTTCATGACGGTAACGATCTCGGCCGACACCATCGGTTCGCCATCGGGAAACTTCTGTATGCCCTCCTTGAAGCGGATGGCCGAAATGGCCTCGCGCGCGACCTGGCTGACCAGCTCCGAAGCGGAGTTCTTGCGTACGACGATCATCTGAAGAGGGTTGCCAGAGGACTGCAACGCCGACTTCAGGCCGGCTACCATCGCCAGAATTCCCAGCAGCACGGCCACGGTCAGCGCAATGCCCAACGCCGTCATGACGGTTGTGGCTTTTCGAACCCGCAGATTTCTGAAGTTGTAGGAAAGTGGAATGGCCATCAGTGATCGGAACGCGTCAGTCTCGGGCAGCGAGTGACGAGAGCTTTCTACCCCAGGTGGCGCAGCGCATCGGTGATGGGCACCCGAGAAGCGTTGTACGCCGGAATGACCGAACTCAACAACCCAATGGCAAAAGCGACTCCCAGACTGATTAACAAAACTACTGGGGGCATCCGCAACGTTCCGAACATCACCTGCAAGCTGCTGCCCAACACTTGCACCACGGCGAAGGCCATCAGGCAACCCAGCAGTCCACCCAGCATGGCGATGATCACAGCTTCGGCGATAATCATCGCCAGCACTTTGTCGGTGGTGAACCCAAGGGTTCTCAACACGCCGATTTCCTTGATGCGCTCGCGAACCGACATGGCCATGGTGTTGGCCGAAACCAGCAGGATGGTAAACACCACGGCGCCGCAAATGCTTAGCAGGAAAACCTTCACATTACCCAGCATCGAAACAAAGCTGAGCTGAAAAGCGCGTTCGGAGTCCGTTTTGGTTTGGCGGTCGCTATTGCGAAACATCTCATCGGCTTCGCGCGCGATGCGGGGAACAGCTTCAGCCGACTCCGCCAAGATTGCGAACGTTCCCACTAAACCTTTGCGGGCATTTACCAGGCCTTCTTCCACATACTTGCGGTGGAAATACATCACGTTGTCGCTGCTATCAGCCGTGCCTTCGAAAATTGCCCGGATCGTCAGTTCCAGGTCGACCGGGTAGATATCGCCCTTCAGGGTGATTTTTTGGCCGAGCCTCAAGTTTTGCTTCTCCGCCAGCGTCTTGCCAATGGCGGCAGCGGTGCGCTCGCTTTGAAATGCCTTCAGTTGTTCAGGGTCGATTGTCATCTCAGGATAGACCTTAAAGATGCGCTCGGGGTCTGTGCCGAATCGAGGGAAAAAATATTCCGGGCGATTGTCGATATAGATGCCGCCGAACCACGATCGGGAAACGACTTCTTTCACGCCTGGGATCTGCCGGATCTTGGGTTCATAGTATTCAGGGATGGAAAAAGTCAACGACACACGGTTTCTCATCACAAGCCGCAACGCCTGCTCGGGCGGGGCCGCACGAAAGTAAAAGGCGTGGTAGACGGCGATGAGTACTCCCAGCAGAAAGAGCGATACGCTGATGCTGGCGATGGTGAGAATCGTTCGCCGCTTGTTACGCAACGAGTTCTTAAAGGCAAATGGGATGTATTTGCGCATGAGTCCCTCTTCACCTAGGCTGCCGCCAAACGCTGCACGAGCTTACCACCGATGGACGAAGAACAGGATATCGGCACCAGTCCGCGCTGATCCGTGTTGATCGCAGGTCATCCATATGTTCACCGGTCGTTCTGATTCACAGGCCCTTCCGTCTGGCCGCCTGACAACAATCTACTGTACCATCTTTAGAAACTCCGCCTCATCGATTACTACGGTCCCAAGCGATCGTGCCCTGTCGAGCTTCGAGCCGGCTTCGCCGCCGGCCAGCACGAA
This sequence comes from Acidimicrobiia bacterium, assembly GCA_016871215.1. Lineage (GTDB taxonomy): Bacteria > Acidobacteriota > Terriglobia > Versatilivoradales > Versatilivoraceae > VFZK01. The sequence goes on from VFZK01000185.1 coordinate 7,753, forward strand.
ATCGGTTTTCTGGCTTACCGAAGCGGTGACGCGCCCTCCGTGCCGTTCGATCAGTGCTGTGGCCTGCTCGCGCGAGAGGGTCGGGAGCTTTCCTGTGAGGACAAACTGTTTTCCGTGGAGTTCTGACGACCGTCGAGCAGCAGCTTTGGCAGAAAGATTCACATCGGCCGCGCGCAGCTTCTCGACCAGGGCGAGGTTCTCAGGTTGAAGGAAGAAGCGGTAAATCGATTCGGCAACGACCGGGCCGACTTCGAAGACGCCTTCGAGCGCATCCTGGGTTGCCTGGCTAAGGGCGTCTATGGATCCAAAGTGCTGCGCCAGGATCTGGGCGGTGCGCTCTCCAACATGACGGATTCCGAGTCCAAAGATGACGCGCGACAAATCGTTGCTTTTGCTTTCCTTAATCTGGTCGAGCAGGTTCTCGGAAGATTTTTTTCCCATTCGTTCCAACTGCACCAGGGTGTCTAGCGACAGCTGGTAAAGATCGGCAGGATCTTTTACCAAACCTCGATCGACGAGTTGATCGACCAGCGCTTCTCCCAGTCCTTCGATCTTCATCGCTTTCCGGGCAGAAAAGTGCAGCAGCGATTCCTTGAGTTTGGCCGGGCAGCTTGCATTCTCGCAGCGCCACACCGCTTCCCCCTGCGGCCGGTAAACCTGGCTGTCGCAAACCGGGCAACGGCCAGGCATGACGAAATCTTGCGCGTCGGGCTCACGACGGCTTTCCAGAACTTTCACGACCTTGGGAATGACGTCACCTCCTTTCTCGATAAGAACCCAATCGAGGATCTTGAGGCCAAGGCGGCGAATCTCGTCTTCATTGTGCAGCGTGGCCCGGCTGATCGTGCTACCTGCGAGCTCAACCGGTTCCAGCTCTGCAACGGGGGTGAGCGCGCCAGTTCGCCCGACCTGCACCAGGATATTCTTGACCTGCGTGGTGGCTTGGCGGGCTGCGAACTTATAGGCTACGGCCCACCTGGGGAACTTGGAGGTGGCACCCATGTCTTGCTGCAGGCGAATGGAGTCGACCTTAACGACTACACCATCGATTTCGTAGCTTAACCGATCTCTTTGTTCTCCCCACGCACGGCAGTAGGCCACCACGCCGTCAATCGAAGCGCACTGTCTCCAATGGGGGTTGACTTTGAAGCCTGCCCGTTTGAGCCAATGGAGTGTTTCGGAATGGCGCTCGCAGGGGATTTGCCCGTCGGCAAAGCACTGGTAGACGAACAAGTCGAGCTTTCGCGAAGCCACCACCTCCGGATTCAGCGTGCGCAGCGTCCCAGCCGCAGCGTTGCGCGGATTCGCAAAGCGGGGCTCACCGTTCTCTTCTCGCTCAGTGTTGACCGCGTTGAAGGACGCCAACGGAAGGAACACTTCGCCGCGCACCTCGATTTGGCCGTGGTTTTGGGCCGCATCATTCAGCAGTCTCAGCGGAAGCGAACGAATCGTTTTGACGTTCACCGTCACATCTTCGCCTCGTGTGCCATCGCCGCGCGTGACGCCGCGCACCAAAACGCCGTCTTCGTAGACCAAGCTGAGGCTCAATCCGTCGATTTTCAGCTCGCAGACATACGTGGCATCTTCAGCCGAGAATTCACGCACACGGCGGTCGAGATCGAGCAGTTCGGCTTCGGAGTACGCGTTGTCGAGGCTCAGCATGGGACTGGCATGCTCTACCGCGGCAAAGCCTTCGGCGGGTTTGCCGCCAACGCGCTGTGTAGGCGAGTCTGGCGTGATCCACTCGGGATGTTTGGACTCGAGATATTTGAGTTCTCGGAGCAACCTGTCGAACTCTGCGTCCGAGATTTCCGGATCGTCGAGGACGTAGTATCGGTACTCGTGGTGGCGAATGACATCACGCAACTGTCTGATGGTGTCTTTTGGAGACGCTTTGGTGGCCATAAGATTCTCGAAATCCTAACCGCGAAGGTATGTATTTTCGGAGAGTGGCGCAAGCGATTTTGTCTCAAAGGCGCTCGCAGAGGGATGCTCTTGGCGCGGCCTGTGGCGTTGGAATGGCCCCTGAGATTCCAGAGTAGGACCTCGAGACCTTGCATACTTGTACGGAACGGTTTATTCCGTGTGGGATGCTTCTCCGTCTCGAGCAGCTGTTCACGGCCCCGTCAAAGTCGGAGGCCGATGAGGCGCAAGACTTGGGGGCCGAGGCGGGCGCAATGGCGGAGCGCAGGGGCGATGTAGCGGGCACCGGCCATACGGAGCAGCGAGATGGCCAAGTTGCGCAGAGAAGCCATGACCTGTGCGCCCATCCCTTTGCGGACTTGGGAGC
>VFZK01000186.1 GCA_016871215.1 Acidimicrobiia bacterium
CTTGGACAGGCGGCATCATTCTGGTCGGAGCCTTGGGGGGATTCGCCTTTTTCAAAGACTACCTGCTTCGGAAATACAATCAGTTTCTGGAAGCGGAGACTGCTACCAGAACGGTGAGCGCAAAGAAAAACGGGTCTTTCTCTAAGCTGATTGGAAATGTTAAAGTTAAGAAGTACAATGCGGTTCAGTGGATCAATGCGGACTCGCAGACGGTACTGGAGGAAGGGGACTGCATCCAGACGTCCTCCGACTCGTTCGCAGGGGTCGTTTTTCCGGACGGAACTCAGTACCGCATGAAGCCGGAAACGTTGATTGTTGTTCAGGAGAACTCTGAGGATCCCAGAACGCTAGCCAAGAAAGTTTCGGTACGGGTCACCTCCGGATCGATTAATCTCTCGACCGTGAAGAAAGAAGTTGGAACCTCAACCACCTCGGTATCGGCGGCCTCGGCAACTGCAATCATCGATGCCGATGCCCGCATGGATGTTGAGTCGAACCCCGGATTGAAGTCGGCCAAATTCGCTTTGTCAGCTGGGACGGCGCGTGTCATCAGCGGTGGCGTCTCTTCACCAATGGTTCCGTATGATCAGATTACAGCGGAAAACGGGAGGCTGACTACTGAAAAGCTGACGCGTCCGCCCGAGCTGCTGACGCCGAACAGCATCAAGCCAGTGATCGCCCGAGATGGCCTTGCGACCAAGATCCAGTTCGTCTGGGCTCCGGTTCCGCAGGCGACGGCTTATAAGATCAAGGTTTCGACGTCGTCGTTGTTCTCCAAGAACGTCCGTGAGGAAACCATCCGGCAGGGTACTCGGTACGAGACTTCCGGTCTGGGAGAAGGTACTTACTTCTGGACAGTGACCGCAATTGGCGCCGACAAGAAGGCGAGCCGAGACAGTGATCCGAGTAAATTCACTCTGATCAACAGGTCGTTTCGCGAGAAAGAGACCGACGTTTTTCTGGATGTCAAGATCATCCGCATCTCGAATACCTTCGAGATCATTGGAAGCACCGACCCGGGAGCCTCGGTTGTGCTCAACGAAGAGCCCGTCACCGTGATGTCAGCCGATGGATTTTTCAAGCACATTACCTCGCCCCTCCCCCCCCACAAAGGGAAGAACCTCATCACTATCACCGCCCAAGACCGAAGCGGCAACGCAAAGACTCTGACGAGAGTAGTCTACGTTGACTAGACCCGATCCAACCGACGCCAAGGAGCCCTTTTCTGAATGAACTTCCGATCCCTCTTCCACCTGTTCTCCAGTGACCTCGCCATCGACCTGGGCACGGCTAACTCCCTGGTGTTCGCGAGGGGGAAGGGCATTGTCGTCAACGAGCCATCCATTGTGGCGATCAACAAGGTGACAGGGGAAGTCGAAGCGGTTGGCAAAGAAGCGAAGGAGATGCTTGGGCGGACACCTGGCAACATCGTTGCGATTCGGCCCTTGAAAGATGGCGTGATTGCCGACTTCAAGGTCACCGAGAAGATGCTGAACTACTTCATTCAGAAGGCCCATGGCCGCAAGCTGCTCGTGCATCCGCGCATCATCATCGGTGTGCCTTCCGAGATTACCCAAGTGGAGAAACGGGCCGTCATCGATTCGGCTTTTCGCGCCAAAGCCAGCGAGGTGTATCTTGTGGAGCAGGCCATGGTCGCGGCGATCGGGGCTGGCCTGCCGATCACCGAGCCCTCGGGCAATATGGTTGTCGACATTGGCGGCGGCACGACCGATATCGCGGTCATTTCTCTTTCGGGCATTGTCTACAGTCGTTCTGTCCGTCTTGCAGGCAACGAGATGGACGATGCGATTACGCAATACATCAAGCGAAAGTACAACCTGCTGATCGGCGAACGGACGGCGGAACAGATCAAGATCGAAATCGGGTCGGCTTATCCACTGGACGAGCCGCTCACAATGGAGATCAAGGGACGAAACCTGATCGAAGGAATCCCAAAGACGCTCGTGATTACCGACGAAGAGATTCGCGAAGCGCTGTCGGAGTGCGTGGGAACGATCGTCAATGCGGTACGGGTCGCGCTGGAGCGCACACCCCCCGAACTCTCGGCCGATATCGTCGACAAGGGAATTGTGCTCACGGGCGGCGGTTCGATGCTCCGCAACCTCGACAAGCGAATTCGGGAAGAGACCAGCTTGCCGGTGACTCTGGCCGACGCCCCCCTGTCGTCAGTCGTGCTCGGAACCGGCAAGATGCTGAGCGATTTCGGCCTGTTGAAGAAGATTTCCATCGACTCTTTCTGAGGCCAGGTTTCGGACTGAATCTGGCTGATGCCCGTGCCGGAAGGGGGCGGGGTACTGCCTTCGGCTGGCGCACTGGACTCGCTCCTTCAGATAGCTTTGAAGTGGCTGCGTTGCGCAGGATTGCCCCCGTTTCCCAGCTATGCGGTTGGCCGAGGCAAGCAGTAGTTTCCCTGGGTGTACCCAGATGTCATGAAGCAGTTCTTCAAAACCCGGCTGGAGTGGATTCTTCTCGTCGTCGTTCTCATTGGGCATTTGGTTTTGTTGTCAACACGGTTGAGCCGGTCCGAGCAGACACCTTTGCTGCGAGCTTGGACGATGGAGGTGGCGTACCCGTTCCTGAAGCACGTGGTTGGCAGCGTTAGTTCGGTCGCCGTTCTGTGGCGCGACTACATCGACCTGCGCCACGCGCGGGAAGAAAACGCGGAGCTGAAGGGGCAGATCGAACAATATCGCCGCACAGTTCTGGGCTATGAAGAGCGAATCAGAGAAATCGGCAGGCTTCAGGTGCTCTCAGATTTGGAGGCGAGCTTGGGCCTGCCTTCAGTCAAGGCCAGGGTGATCGGAGCCGATCCGACGCACTGGTACCAGTCCAGGATACTCGATAAAGGCCGGGAAGCCGGCCTGGCGCGTGATTGTCCTGCGCTGAGTGCCGACGGTGTTGTAGGCCGGATTGTTCAGGTTTCGCGGAACAGCTCGGTGCTTCAGCTCATCACAGACGTCGACTCTGGCGTCGGCGTCCTTCTCGAAAACAGCCGAGCCCAGGGTGTGCTGAAAAGCGAAGCCGGACATCAACCATTCATCGAGTATGTAGGTTCCAGCGAGGAAGTCGTCGTTGGGGAGAAAGTCCTGACTTCAGGGCTAGACCAGATCTATCCCAAAGGCTTGTTGGTAGGCTATGTGACGGACTCGAAACCCGCGAAACAGGTCTTTCAACGGGTTGGCGTGACGCTCTCGGCGAATGTCTCGAAGCTCGAGGAAGTACTGGTGCTGAAGAAGGAGCCACGAAGCTAACTCGATGGCAAATTTTCTGCGCTCCACAGCGGTTCTCATCATTATCGTATCAACCGTCGTGCTGCAGGTCCTGCTGACCCGGTATTTCCCCCGCTTGCTCCTCGACCTGCCTCTGGTCGCCGTGTTGTACCTTACAATGGCAAAGGAAAGTCTGCTGTGGACCATCCTATCGGGCACCGTCGTGGGGTTCTTGCAGGACAGCTTGTCACCAGGCCCGCTGGGACTGAATGGTTTTACGAAGATCGCCGTCGGCTCTCTGACCTATATGGCAAACACAGTCATTGCCATCGATCGAGGGGCCACGCGTTGGGGACTTCTGTTTGTCTCTTCACTGCTCGCCGCGCTGCTGTTCTTGGCGCTGCGCATCCTGTTTCTGAACCGTAACGAGACGATGGATGGAGAACGGATTCTGCTGAGCGGACTGATCAACGCCTGCGCAGGACTTCCCCTCTTCTACCTCTTCGAAAAGATCAGTCAACCCGCTAACGAGTAGCTATGGCTCTAAAGGACTTCTACGAAGACAAAAAGTTCGTTCAGGCCCGAATCGAGGTCATTCGTGTAGCGGCGATCCTGGTGTTCTTGTTTCTGCTGGCGGGACTGTGGAACCTGCAGATCTTGAATCGGGGCTACTATAATGACCTTGCCGAGAAGAATCAGGTTCGTTCGATCACGCTGGTTGCCCCCCGAGGCAAGATCCTGGATCGCAATGGGCAAATCCTGGTCGACAATCGGCCCTCCTTCACGTTGTCTGTCATACGTGAGCATCTCTCGTCAATCGGGAACGCAATAGAGCTCCTGGCCTCCGGTCTGAACTTGGAAGTGGATTCCCTCAAATCCCAAGTCGAGAAACACCGCCGCCAGCCCAGTTATCTACCCATCGTCATTAAAGAAGACATGACTGCAGCCGATGTCGCGTTCATCGAGTCACACCGGCTGGAATTCCCCGGACTCGACATCATCCGCCAACCGCGGCGGTTTTATCGGGAAGGTCCGTTGGCAGCGCATCTGCTGGGTTACGTGGGCGAGATCTCGGAGAAGCAAGTCGGAACCGAAGAGTTCCGGTACTGCAAGCCTGGCGACTTCATCGGCAAGGCCGGGGTGGAGAGGGTTTACAACCGCATCCTAACGGGCGTCGACGGTCAAAAGCGTGTCATCGTCGACAGTCGCGGCCGTGAAGTGGCCCTGCTGGACACCATCGAACCCGTTCCTGGCGGCGACTTGCGATTGACGATCGACCTCGACATCCAAAGAGCGGCAGAAAACGGATTCGGCGAAAAAGGCGGCGCTGCCGTCTCTCTTGACCCGCGTTCGGGCGAGCTCTTGAGCCTGGTCAGCCGTCCGGCCTTCGACCCGAACAGTTTCTCTTCTCGCATCAGCAAGAGGGAATGGGTCGATCTCATCAACGATCCCCGCAAGCCGATGCAGAACCGAGCGATCCAAAGCCACTTCCCACCAGGTTCGGTGTTCAAGATCATCATGACGATTGCCGGACTTCAGGAAGGCATCTTGAAACCCGGTTACAGAGATTTCTGCTCCGGGTCCACGGTCATGTATGGCCGGCCCTTCGCCTGTCACAAGAAAGGCGGACATGGACCCGTGGATCTGCACAAAGCCATCGTCAATTCCTGCAATGTCTTCTTCTACCGTCTTGGGCAAAAAATGGGGATCGATAAGATCGCCTATTGGGCGCAGAACATGGGGCTGGGCCAGAAGACCGGTGTGGATCTGCCAAGCGAGGACTCCGGCCTAATCCCGTCGCCCGAATGGAAGAAACGTTTGCTGAAGGCCGACTGGTACGCCGGAGAGACGATCTCGGTCTCGATCGGACAAGGGTACGTTTCTCTCACTTTGATTCAGACCGCCAGAGCGTTTGGGGGGTTCGGTATTGGAGGCATCTTCAGGACACCGCATGTGGTTTCGGTCGAAGAACTGAAGAGATGGGGCCAAGTCCCCGATTTCTTCACCGAAAGGCGGTTCCAGCTGGAAGAGCAGACCTTCCAAATCGTCAGCCGGGGCTTGTGGGGTGTGGTCAACGAGTGGGGCACCGGACGCAGGGCCGCCGTGCCAGGGTTCGATGTCGGAGGGAAAACAGGTACAGCCCAGGTGGTGGGCCGTGAGGCCCAGAAAGCCGCCGCGGGCGAGAAGAAAGAGGAGTTTGAGGACAATGCCTGGTTTGTTGGCTATGCACCCATCCACTCCGCCCAAATCGCAGCGGCGGTGCTTGTGGAGCATGGCGGGCACGGTGGCGAGTCGGCGGCGCCCGTTGTCCATGACATGTTTCAGGTCTTTTACGATAAGAACAACAAGCCTGGCAGCGCTCCGATGCGGATTAGCATGAAATGACGCCGGTTCGAGGCAAGCGAACCTCCTAGGCCATGTTTGGCAAATTCTCCCTTTACGCAAAAGACTTCGATTGGTTGATTTTTCTACTCGCCATGGGTATCGCTGTCGTGGGCGTCATCGAGATCCACAGCGCGACCCAGTACGACCGGAACGAGAGCTTTTACCTCAAGCAGATCTACCGCATCCTTCTCGGCGTGCTTCTCATGGTTGTGGTGATGAGCATTGACTACCACGCCTTGGCCGAAAACGGACCTTACCTTTACGCCATTGCAATCCTGGCTCTGATCTCGGTACTTCTCTTCGGGAAGCGAGTTTCCGGAAGCAAGAGTTGGATATCGCTGGGTGGGTTTTTTGAGCTCCAGCCCTCGGAGCTTGTCAAGGTTGTGGTTGTGATCGCGCTGGCCCGTTTTCTTTGCGAAATCCGTACCGAACATTTAACGGGCGCTGATGTGGTCAAGGCATCTGCAATCGCGGGCGTGCCGATTCTGCTAGTCATGCTCCAGCCCGATTTGGGCTCAGCCATGACCTTCATTCCTATTCTGCTGGTGGGTCTTTCCCTGGGTGGATTGCCCCCAAAATGGATCGTTGGAGCGGCGATTATGGCTGTATTGGCGGTGGGAGCCGGGTGGTATAATCTCAAGGCTTATCAGAAGGAACGCATTTACACGTTCCTGCAACCGGAGAGAGATCCTCAGGGACACGGTTACCACTCGATTCAATCGAAGATTGCCGTAGGTTCTGGGGGTTTCTGGGGCAAAGGCGTCGGCAAGGGTAGTCAGACGCGCCTGGGTTTCTTGCCCGAACGGCACACCGACTTTATTTTCTCTGTGGTCGGCGAAGAGCTAGGTTTCGTTGGGGCTGCAGCAGTTCTGCTGTTTTATCTGATGATTATTGGGCGGTCGGTCCAGATCGCCCAGACTGCTCGAGACAAACTCGGCATTTATCTGACAATGGGTGCCGTCTCTGTCTTGTTGTTTCATATTCTGGAAAACGTGGGCATGGTGGTCGGATTGATGCCGATCACGGGAATCCCATTGCCTTTGCTCAGTTATGGTGGGTCTTCGGTGATGGCGACGTTCATGCTTCTAGGCCTGATCGTGAACGTTCGTATGCGAAGGTATGTGAACTAGGTCGTCGGGTGATGCCCGGCGAGGTTCCAGAGATTCTTCTCGGTTTAGGTTCTTGAGATCGCCCAGCTTCGGGGACAGGGGAGATTGCCCAGAGTTGCGAGGTGAACGCGGGCTTCGAGGTGTGCAGCACCGGTTTCCAGGCAGTGTTCCTGGTCTATTTGACTGCCTGTCGTCGAGCCGGACTGTGTGTCTTCTTCGCTTCGGGTCTTGGTAATTCAGCGGCTGCAACGGCAGCCGGGAAATTAGCTTACATTAATTCGAGTGGAACCACTTACGAGCTTTGACGGTACTGTCTGCAAGTGATCACACCCTTCGGACAGGCGTGGGTAGTCGAGGTTGTCAGACAAAGGATCTGTTTCCAGAGAATGCATGCCACCCATTCCAACTAGTTGATGGGAAGACTGCTGGAGGATCTCTTGTTCGTATCCCCCACCGCACAGCTCCTCGGTGTTTCACACCGGAGGACTTTCAATGCCAAAAGAACTCATCGTCTCAGTCACCCCTCAAGAGACCAAAGCCGCAATTCTTGAGAACGACCAAGTCATCGAAATTCACTTCGAGCGCGACAAAGAACATGGAGTTGTCGGCGCGATTTGCAAAGGGCGTGTCATGAAGGTATTGCCCGGAATGCAATCGGCCTTCGTTGACATTGGCCTCGAGCGAGACGCGTTTCTGTATGTCTCGGATTTCTTCGAGGACGCCGATGAGTACGACAAGCTCGCGAGCACGGCTGAGGAGCAGGTCGAAAAGCTGGCCCATCCAGCTGGAGCGGCTTCGGTGCAGGCTTCACCCGCGCCACCGGCAGCCCCGGATCTCCCGGTGGCCACACCTGCCTTTGGCAAGTTCCAGGACCGCCAGGGTCGATCACGTCGTGCCCGCCGGTTTCGCCTCAAGGGGAAGCATTACGAAGGAGCGATGCCCGCCCAACTTGCGCCATCGCCCACGATGCCCTTAAGCCCGAAGCCCGAGGATGGTGCTGGTCCGGCTGCTCCCGTTGACGGTGACTCCCCGGCTGCACTTTCTCCACTTCCGGGAGAATCGCTTGCCAACTACCCAGCGTCTCTGTTGATCGGGACGTTGGACCCCGAAGCCGAAATGTTGTCCGAAGCTTCAGATGAGGTTGAAAACGCTTCAGACGACGAGGCGGAAGAAATGGGAAGGTCTGCGACTGAAGCCAGTCAGCCAAGCTCGGATGCCGACGAAGAGGAAAACGTCGCGGAGGTCCTCGCCGCGGCGGAACTGTTGTCCGGATCGTTCCTTGACACGGAACCTGGCGAGACGGATTCCATGACGGTCATTCCATCGGAGGAAGCGCCCAGTCCGGACGCTGTCGTGCCCGACCGGGCTCTGTCTGACAGTGACACCGCTGGCGCTCGACTCGGGGCAGCGGCGGCGACCGACTCCCTGACGCCTGAGGTCGAATCGTCCCCGCAAGCCGCCTTCATCGGAACCTTGGCAACGCCGCTGCCGGCCGAATCGCCAACCACCTTCTCAGAACCAGCCGAAGCAGCTACCGGCGAGGCCCATCCGGCCACGCCTGAGCGTCCGGACACCACCGCCAGCGACCCAGCGGCCGGCGAGCCAGCCGGTCAGGCAAGCGCTGCAGCCGCTAATGCTTCTGGAATGGAAAAGGCTCAGATTCGAAGTGCCCCCGGAACCCCGAAGTTCTTTCGACGCGGCAACGACCGCCGCCGCAGGCCTGGAAGTTTTGAATCACGCGAGGAGAGCGCCAGTAGCCCATCGGCGCCTCTGATTGCCGACCTGCTGAAAGAAGGCCAGGAGATTCTCGTGCAGATCGCCAAGGAGCCGCTGGGAAGCAAGGGCGCACGAATCACTTCGCACATCGCATTGCCTGGGCGGTATCTGGTCTACATGCCGACCGTGGACCATATTGGCGTTTCCAGGAAGATCGAATCGGACGAAGAGCGGCAGTGGCTCAAGCGGATCATTCAGGGGAATCGCCGCAGCAACTTCCCGGGTGGCTTTATCGTGCGCACGGCCGGCCAGGGGCGAGGTGAGGAAGAGTTCAAAGCAGACATCAAATACCTGTATGCCCTTTGGGCTGAAATCAAGATGCGCGCCGACAAAAAGAAAAGCGCCACCATCGTGCATCGGGACTTGAACCTGGTGCAACGCATTCTGCGCGACCAGCTCTCGGCCGAGTTCTCCTGCATTCGGGTGGACAACGAGCTCGAGTACGCTGCCATTGTCGAGTTCATCAACCGATTTCAGCCGTCGCTCGTGAGCCGTGTGAGGTTGTACACCAAGGAGACCCCGATCTTCGAGGAATTCGGCATTCAGAGCGAGATCGACAAGGCACTTCGAAACAAGGTCTGGTTGAAATCGGGTGGCCATATTGTGATCGATCAGGCCGAAGCCTTGGTCGCGATCGATGTCAACACCGGCAAGTACGTTGGCAAGTCCAACAAGCTGGAAGACACCATCGTTAAGACCAACATCGAGGCTGCCAAAGAAATCGCACGCCAAGTCCGGCTGCGGGATTTGGGCGGGATCATCGTCTGCGACTTCATCGACATGGAAGACCGCAAGAATCGTCTCAAAGTGACTCAAACGCTCGAAGAGGCGCTGCGCAGCGACAAGTCTCCCTCGAAGATTCTCCAATTTAACGATTTCGGCCTGGTTGCCATCACGCGCAAACGCGTCAAGCAATCTCTGATGCGGGCTTTGTGCGAACCCTGCTCACAGTGCGGCGGCTCGGGAATGACTAAATCCTCTCAGACGGTGTGCTACGAGATTCAAGGGGAAATGAAAAAGATGGCCAAGAGCCTGGAGGGGAAAGAAATTACGGTGCGAGCGAGCCCGGCAGTTGCCAAAGCGCTCAAAGGACCGGAGCGCTCCGTCATCGAGGACATGGAGACGCTCCTAAAACGGGACATCATTATCAAAACGGATCCTCTGTTGCATCCGGAACGGTTTGACATCTACTCGTAGTGAAGTTGCGTGCCAGTCAAATCGGACTGGAGTGCGAGCGGGCTGCCCGGTAGGCTCCATCCGTGCTCATTCGACGATCATCGCTGGAGGCACGACCGGGAGTAGGGAGAACCACTGATGAACACAGATTGTGGACAGTGACAAGGTTGTGGAAGCCGTGATTGGGTGTGCGACGGAAGGTCCGAGTACCCTGAGACACGGGCTGTTCTTAGAGGGTGTTTAAAAACCCTCTGAATGCTGCGCCAGGCGGCGGAGCATCAGGTGAATCATGGCGATCTTGATGAAAGCCTCACTGGTTTCGGGCAAATACTCGTAGTCCTTGCTGAGTCGGCGATAA